>CAIRAS010000053.1 GCA_903876615.1 uncultured Holophagaceae bacterium | reverse complement strand
GGCCTTGTGGTCGGCGGGATCCAGGCGCACGGCCTGCAGCGCCATCTGGCTGGCACCCTCCAGGTCGCCCAGGCGCAGCTGGATGGAGGCCAGCGCCCGGTAGGCCTGGGAGGCGCTGGGGTCCAGGCGCATGGCCTTCTCTCGAGTAGGCACCCCCAGTTACCTGGGGGCACCTCTCACAGAACCGTGCAAGTGCTGTTCACACACGGCTCTTCGGGATGACGGGTTATGACCCCCGCCACCGGCCGGTTTACGACCTCTCCTATCCCGGGGCCACTGGTTCTGGTCCTGGGGCAACGATGACTGGTTGCTTGAGCCTCCACCGGTCCAGCACGGACACGAGCCCCCGTTCGGCGAAATACGCGTTGCGGAGTCCCCGGTCCACGGCGGCGCAGTGACTCAGTGCCCAGATGGACTTTCGGCCACCATAGACGCTGCCCCACGCGGTCTTGGTATTCACTCCCAGACGAATCAGGCGGATTACGGCTGTCCGTTTGGTCTTCCAGTGCTTGAGCTGAATCGCCCTCACCCGTCTCCGGATGTGGGCGTCCAGTGCATGCAGCGTCATTTCTTCTCCGGTCGTACAGATCCCAAAGAACCCGATCCAGCCAACCACGTAGCCGTTCACCTGGCGGATACACTCTCGGAGTGATTTCCCCCAGCCTCTCGGCGTCAGTTCCTGAATCCGAACTGCGAGACGCTCTTTCGAGCGTTTCGACAGCAGCACTTCGATCTCTCCCTCCAGCGGGTCGCGCCGAAGTCGGAAACCGAGGAAGTGCCTTTCATCTGGATGGGCCACGGCGCTCTTCTTCTCGTTCACTTTCAGGCGCAACCGCCGTTCGATGAACGCCTTGATGCTCGTCATGGTCCGTATACCTGCACGCTCACTGCGGACATAGATGTTGCAGTCGTCCGCATAACGAACGAAGCGGTGGCCTCGTCTCGCCAGCTCAGCATCAAGCTCGTCGAGAACGATATTGCTGAGTAGCGGGGAGAGAGGCCCACCCTGCGGTACGCCTTCCTCGTTGCTCACCACCACGCCATCCGGCATGACCACCCCGACCTTGAGCATCCGGCCGATCAGAACGAGTAGACGCCTGTCCTTCACCCGCTCGGCAAGCCGGGCCATCAGGCGCTGGTGATTGACTCGATCAAAGAACTTCTCTAGATCGATATCCACCACCCACTCGTATCCTTCTTCCATGATGCCCTTGGCCTGAGCGATCGCCGTGTGGCAACTTCGTCCGGGTCTGAATCCGTGGCTTTGCTCGTGGAAACTTGGCTCGTACAGCGGTTCAAGCAACATCCGTATGGCTTCCGCGACCACTCGATCAACCACGTTGGGGATGCCTAATCCGCGCTGACCTCCCCCGCCCTTCGGTATCCAGACCCGCCGGATGTTGCCCGGCTGGTAGGTTCCTCTGAGCAGTTCCTTGGTCAGCTTCGGCAGGAGTTTGGGGAGATGCTTGCGCACCTCCTCGATGCTCCGTCCATCTGGACCGGCGGCTCCCTTGTTTGACGCTACTTTCTGGAAGGCCATCGCGAGAAAACTCGTGGCCGATTCCATCGTCACCAGCTCTGCATACTCGTACTTGTCCTCCGACTTCGGTTCCACGCACGACTCAGACCACCTTGGCTGGTGATCCATCTCGGCCATGGGTTCCGCTTGCGCGGACTCTTCGACTGTCTCGAAGGGCAGTGCCAGCTGAATCGCTTGTTCGTTGACCGGAACCACCTTCCCTATCCCAGGGTGCTTGACCTCCTTGGGCGAAACCGCCTTTCGACGGTCGTTCGGTACTGCGCGGTTCTCGTTGCTCTGACGGGCCGTTGGCTTTCCTTCTTGCGTTGTACGGCCTACCGCTTTCGCGGAACCCGGCAGAGCTCCTCGGGTAAGATCCACAGACTTTGCACCCATCTCGTCGCCAATACTCTCTCCGAGGGCCAACGGAAATAGGGCATTGCTGCTGCGGGCCAGCTCACCCCTTTCGGAGAAAGCCTTACGGCGCTTCACTTTCGTTCGAGACGGCTGCACACCTATGACTTCCACTAGACATGCCCTCACGGGTCGTCCCTCCCGGACCTTGGGTTGACGCTGTCCGGCTTTTGAATCTTTTCTGATCCACTTGCTTTTCAACGCTTCCTCCCTTCCGATGGGTCTGACTACGCCTGGTGCTCCAGGTTCACGCCCTTGTCTCGTCGGTGTTGAGTTCCCTCCGTTAGGGCCTCAGGTCTGGATTTTCACCTCCTATCTGTGGATCGTGCCGATCGCACCCGGTCGCCTACGGCTCCCTCCGCGAATCCCAGCGAGACAACCCTTAACCCAGGACTCTCACCATCCTTGGTATAGAAGTGGGGAGGACGTCACCCCGTAGGACACCACCGTTCCTCCCCCATTGCCGGGAGAGTTCGAGGTGATAGCTACGTTCTTTGTGTAGGCGGCAGGCGCGGTTGTGTAAACCAGGCTCGTCGGCGCAGCGTCGTTGACCGTAATCGTCATGGTGGCCTGGGTGCTGCCGCCGGTATTGGTAGCAGTAACGGTGAAGCTGGCTGAGGCCGTCACGGCCGTCGGAGTCCCCGAGATGACGCCCGTGCTGGTGCTCATGGAGAGGCCGGCGGGCAGGCTTGGGGAGACTCCGTAGGACACCACCGTTCCTCCCCCATTGCCGGGAGAGTTCGAGGTGATAGCTACGTTCTTCGTGTAGGTGGCAGATGACGTCGTGTAGACCAGGCTCGTCGGCGCGGCGCCATTGACCATGATCGTCAGGCTGGCCTGGGTGCTGCCGCCGGTGTTGGTGGCAGTGACTGTGAAGCTGGCCGAGCTGGTGATGGCAGTTGGGGTGCCCGAGATGACGCCTGTGCTGGTGCTCATGGAGAGGCCGGCGGGCAGGCTTGGGGATACCCCGTAGGACACCACCGCACCTCCCCCATTGCCGGGAGAGTTCGAGGTGATGGCTACGCTCATTGTGTAGGTGGCAGATGACGTCGTGTAGACCAGGCTCGTCGGCGCTGCGTCATTGACCGTAATCGTCAGGCTGGCTTGGGTGCTACCGCCGGTAATGGTGGCTGTGACTGTGTAGCTGGCCGAGCTGGTGATGGCGGTTGGAGTGCCCGAGATGACGCCCGTGCTGGTGTTTAGAACGAGCCCAGCCGGGAGGCTGGGGACTACGCTGTAGCTCACGACAGCGCCATCCGAACTTGTCGGGCTGTTGGAGGTGATCGTGGTGCCCTTGGTGTAGACCGCTGTGCTTGTGCCATAAGTCAGGCCGCTTGGTGCTGCATCATTGACCTTGATCCAAATTATGAAGGTACTGCTGTTCACGCCATTGCTTGCAGTAACCCAATATGCGGTGGCTGATTGGGTAGCATCAGGCGTTCCGGAGATCACCCCGGTTCCTGAATTTTGGACCAACCCTGTTGGCAGTGCGGGTGTTATGGACCACCGAGAAGCACCCGTACTTGCAGGCGTAATGGCGGAGATCGCAACACCTTGGTATATCAGGTAAGGGCTTAGGCTATACGAGACCACGGGATAGCCCGGCAAGGTGTCACCGGAATCGTAGAGCTCTGCCCCACCTACGGCTCCCGCCGAGTTATACCCACCGGCAAGGAGCACCTTCCCGTTCAGAAGCAGGCTAGCTGTATGGATCTCCCGCGGGGTCTTCATGTCCCCTGTGGGGCTGAAGAGGCCCGTCTGAGGATCAAATACTTCCGCCAGGGTCAGGTCGTTCACGACGTTGTCCTCGCCGCCTGCAATCAGCACACGCCCATTTGGAAGTAGGGTCGAGGAATGGGCCACGCGCTCAATTGCCATGCCTGGCGTGGTAGAGAATACGCCTGAACCGGGCTCATAGACGTACCCCGTTGCGAAGACGGTTGTATCATTCTGCCCTCCCGTTACCAGAACTCGCCCATCGGGAAGGCCTGTCGCTGCGTGATAGACCGCACCATGTCCCAGGCTTCCCGTTGTTACAAATTGCCCCGTGGAGGGGTCAAACAGCTCAGCGCTGCTCAGATGGGCTCCATTCGCATTCGTGCCAGCGACCAGCAGAACCTTTCCTGCTGGGAGCAGCGTTGCGGTATGGACGGCCCGGGCGGTTGTCATGGTCCCGCCGTAACTGAACAGCCCCGTGGCGAGGTCATAGAGCTCTACAGAGGCCAGGTAGGCGCTATCGCTCACTCCCCCAGCAATCATGGCCCTTCCATCGGGCAGAAGGGTGGCCGTGTGCCACTGGCGCGCAACACTCATGCTTCCTGTGAGGGTGAACGTACCCGTGGCCGGGTCGTACAGCTCCGCTGTGACCGACTGCTGGGCTCCGTCGTGCCCACCCGTGACCAGCACCTTGCCATTGGGGAGCAAGGTCGCCGTGGGTCGATTGCGGGGAACATTCATGCTTCCCGTGGCGGTGAAGAGACCGGTGGCCGAATCGTAGAGCTCTGCAGTGGCATTCCCGATGTAGCCACCGAGGATCAACACCTTGCCGTCTGGCAGGATCGCCGCTTCGTGGCGGCTTCGGGCTGTGTGCAGATTCCCTGTGGGGGTCATCCCGCCGATGGCCACGGTGATGCTCAGGGTCTTGGTGGAGGACCCGGTGACATTGGCGGCGGTGACTGTGTATGTCGTGGCAGCGGAGATAGCAGCGGGGGTCCCTGAGATCACCCCAGTGGTGGAGTTAAGGGTCAGTCCCGACGGGAGTGCAGGGCTAACGGTATAGAGGGAGATAGCACCCCCGCCACAGGTTGGTGTGTTGGGATTAATGGCAATGCCCTTCCCGTATACGGCGCTGAGGATGCCGTAAGTCAATCCAGAAGGAACCATGTCGTTAACGGTAATGGAGAGGTTCGCCGTGGCGCTGCCACCGCCGTTGGATGCCGTTACTACGTAGGTGGCTGTGGGTGCGACGGCGGATGGGGTACCCGAGATGGCGCCCGTGCTGGAACTCAGGGCCAGCCCGGCCGGCAGGGTCGGGTTCACGCTGAAGGAGGTAGCCCCCCCACCGCTGTAGGCCGGGAAGTTCATGGTGATCCCGGTGCCTCTGACATAGACCGCCGGGTTGGCATAGTAGATCAGACCTGTAGGTGCTGAGGGCAAATCCACGGTGATGCTCAGCTGCGCTGTAGTGCTGCCGGCAGCATTGCTGGCGGTCACGATGTAGGTCTTAGTGGACGAAATTTCCGTTGGAGTTCCGGTGATCACGCCCGTCGTTGCATTCAGGGTCAGGCCTGCTGGCAGCGCAGGGTCAATGGTGTAGGCCGTGACAACACCGCCGCCGTGGCTCGGACCGTTCGAGAGGATGGCAATATTAATATAGAGTGCCTGCGGCGATATATAGATCAGGCCCGTCGGAGCAGTGCCAGCCTCGGCATGCATGTAGATCTCAGTGATGACATCGCCACCGGATCCAAAGGCCGCAAGGACGGTTCCATCCTGGAGCAAAGTCGCCGTATGCCCATAGCGCGGGGCCTTGAGGCTTCCCCTTGGGGTCCACAGTCCCGTCGTCGGATCGTAGACTTCGGTGGTTCCTAGCAGATATGTCCCTGAGATATAAATATTCCCACCAGCAACCAAGACCTGACCATTCTGCAGGAGAACCGTTGAGTGGCCGATTCTTGGCGTAGTCATGTTCCCCGTGGCAGTCCATGTCCCTGCCTGAGGATCAAAGAGCTCGGTTGAAGTTAGTAAGGAGCCATTGATGCCACCGCCTCCACTTGCCAACACCTTCCCGGTGCCGAGCAGGGTGGCGGTGTGTCCGTATCGGGCCGCAGCCATGCTCCCTATCGTGGTCCAGACGCCCGTGGCAGGATCGTATACCTCGGAACCATCGATTGCAGCGGCGGCATTGCCCCCTGCCACCAGAACCTTGCCGCTTGGCAGCAAGGTGGAGCTGTGTGAGGACCGGGCCGTTCCCAGGCTACCGGTGGCCGTCCATGTTCCCGAAGTGGGATCGTACAGCTCCGCACTCAGCAGATTTGTGGGTGATCGGCCGCCCACCACCAGGACCTTCCCATTCGGAAGCAAGGTGGCGGAATGAGACATCCTTGCGTTGACCAGACTGCCCGTTGTGGACCAGGCCCCTGAGGCAGGATCGTACAATTCAGCACTGGCCAGTGCGATGGCGTTGTTGTTGCCAGCCGCCACCAGGACCAAGCCACTCTGAAGGAGGGTGGCGGTGTGGGAGGACCGAGCTGTGCCCATGACACCGGATACAGACCACGTGCGTGTGTCAGTAGCATAGGTCGCTGTACCGGCCATCTGCACATTGTTGTAGGTGCCCCCTACGGCAAGGAGGCGCCCATCCGGAAGCGGCGTAACGGTGTGAGAACTGCCGGCAGTGATCTGACTGCCGAGTGGGGTCCAATCGCCTGTGGCAGGCGAATAGACCTCTGCTCGGGCGGCGAAGGGTAATGCATAGGAGGTAATGACACCTCCCACTACTATTACTGTTCCGTCTTTACGAAGGGTGGCTGTGTGCCCACTACGCCCCACCCCCATGGCCCCGGCGCCGCGCCAGGTCCCATCGGAAGGCTCGTAGACCTCGGCAGTAGCCAGGTAGTTACCGCCCGTCACAAGCACCTTCCCGCTGGGGAGCAGGACCGTGCGGTGGCTGTTGCGTGCCGACGCTAAGCTCCCGGTGGCAGTCCAGATCCCCGTTTCCGGGTTGTAGCGCTCTGCTCTTGTTAGGTTCATTGCTCCGTCATAGCCACCCACAAGGAGGACTTGTCCATCGGAGAGTAGGGTGGCGGTGTGTCCATAGCTCTTGGTGTTCATGCTTCCTGTCGAAGTCCAGGTATTCGACTCCGGGTCGTAAATCTCTGAAGTTGTAATAGGGGTGCTACCGGTGAGGGGCATCCCGCCCGAGACCAATACCTTCCCACTGGGTAAGAGGGTTGCAGTATGGGATTGATGGCCCACCAGCATGCTGCCGGCGGAGCTCCAGGTTTCGCTCTCCGGATCATAGAGCTCTGCGCTAGCCAAAGGCGAAGAGCCAATCCCACCCGCCACCAATACCTTGCCGTTCGGGAGCAGGGTGGCGGTGTGGCTCGCTCTGGCCATGCCCAGGCTCTTGGTGGGACTCCAGGTTCCCGTGGCGGGGTCATATAGCTGTGCGCTGGAAATAGCAGCAACTAGGGAGGTGTTCCTTCCACCCACCACCAGCAGGCGCCCGCTAGGCAGTAGCGTAGCTGTGTGGGCCAACCGTGCCGTGCCCATGCTTGGCTGGTGGACCCAGCGCGCCATGGCAGGATCAAAGAGCTGAACTGATGAGACCGGTTGGTAGCTTGTTGGTGGAGAATACATGCCCCCACCCACCATGAGCAGGCGACCACTCGGCAACATGGTCACCGTTGAGCCAGCGGTTGCCATGCCAGGTCCGCCGTCCTTGATGACCCAGGTGCCCACCTGGACCGTGACCGTACGCGTGGCGACAGCCTGATCGCCAGCTTCGTTCTGCAGGTTGGCAACGATCTGGAAGGTGCCCAGGCTAGCGCCAGCGGCGAAGCCGATGACACCCGTCCCCTGGCCCGAGGTGATCGTCGCAGTGGCATCTCCAGCAACGATGGTCCACATGTAGGTCACGCCCGACTGGATAGGCAGGCTTGCCTTCATCCAGGAGTCCCCAGGGTGGACGGATGTAGGCAGGGCCAACTCGGCATTCGGCAAAGCAGCGACAGTGGATGCAGCGCTTCCTGAAGCACCCCCAACAGCGTTGGCCACACTCACTGTGGCAGTCAAGGAACCGACTGCCCCTGCGGTGTAGTGAATGCTGGTTGTGCCTTGACCGGCCGTGATGGTCCCTCCTGCCATGATCCAGACATAACTCATTCCAAGGCCTTGATCCTGGGTGCTGGCCAGCAGTCCCACCTTGCCGGTGGTCACATAGGCATCGATAGACACCAGAGGCGTGGCAGGAGCTAGATCATTGATCGTGATCGTCAGATTGGCGCTGGTGAATCCGCCGTTGTTGCTGGCCGTCACGCTGTAGGTCCCCTGGGCTGTGACCGCGGCAGGAGTTCCCGTTATCACGCCCGTGCTGGTATTTAGGACCAGGCCCGCAGGCAGACTTGGGCTAACCGAAAAGGACATCACTGCCCCACCCAAACTAGTAGGGGTATTGGCGGCGATCGCCGTTCCCTTGGTATAGACCGCCGGGTTGGTCCCATAGGTCAGGCCAGAGGGCGCGGCCTCCTTGACCGTGATCGACACGCTGGCTGTGGTGCTCCCACCGCTGTTCGTGGCGGTCACGGTATAGGTCCCTGAGGCCGTGATCGCGCTCGGAGTCCCGCTGAGGACGCCGGTGCTGGCGCCCAGGCTCAACCCGACCGGTAGGCTTGGGCTCACGCTGTAAGAAGAAACAGCACCACCTGAGTATGTCGGCCGATTGGCGGCGATGGCTGTTCCCTTGTTGTAGATAGCCGGGTTGGCGCTGTAGGTGAGGTCCGTGGGGGGCAGAAGTCCGTTGGTGGGTCCCACCTTCATGACGCCGTTCCCGGTGGCGATGAAGAGCGAGCCGTCCGGGCCTACGGCGACGCCAATGGGATTGGCCAGGGCACCATAGGTGTCGCCCAGGGGCAGGCTCCCACCGTCGCGCATGCTCCCGGGGCGGTTGATGCCCGCGGCCGCGTCGCCGAGGAGGGTGCACACGAAGCCGTCGGCCAGGATCAGGCGGATGGCGTTGTTGTCCCGGTCCGCCACGTAGAGGTTCCCTGCGGCATCCACGGCAAGTCCCATCGGATGGTTGAAGCCCACCGTACCGGCGTTCCCATCCAAGGGACTGCCCTGACTCAGCAGGCCCGCCACGGTACTGACGGTGCCATCGGATGCGACCTTGCGGATGGCGCCAGTCCAGTAGTCCGAAATGTAGAGGTTGCCCTGGCCGTCCAGGGCCACGCCGTTGGGGCTGCCAAACAGGGCCGCCGTGCCAGGTCCATCGGTGAATCCAACCTGGCCGGCGGTGCCCGCCAGCGTGCTGACCGCCCCGGAGGAAGTGATCCGGCGGATGGTCGAGTTCCCCGTGTCGGCGACATAGACGTTTCCGGCGGCGTCCACCAAAAGGCTCTGGGGCCCATTGAACCGCGCTGTGCCGCCGGAACCATCCGCGGATCCGCTTGTGCCGACCAGACCCGCGAGGGTGCTCACCTGACCGCCGGAAGTCACCTTCCGGATGGCGTGGTTGGCGGTATCCGCCACGTAGACATTGCCGGCCGCGTCCACGGCTACGCCCTGGGGCTTGCTGAAGGGCGAATTGATGGCCGAACCAGCGAGGGTACTCACGGTTCCATCCGTTGCAATCTTCCGGATGAGCGCATTGCCCGTATCCGCGACGTAGGCGTTTCCAGAGGCGTCCACGGCGATGCCCATGGGCTCATATAACCCGGCCGCACTTCCTTGACCATCGGAGGAAGTGTTCTCTCCCGCTAGGCCAGCCAAGGTACTCACCAACCCGGCAGGCGTGACCTTGCGGATGGTGTAGTTGAGGTTGTCCGCTACGTATATGTTGCCGGCGCTGTCCACGGCCACACCTTCGGGCAGTCGGAACGAGGCCGCGGCCCCCTGGCCATCGCTCGCACCATAGCCGCTTCCCGCCAGGGTGCTCACCATTCCCGCCGCTGTGATCTTGCGGATCGCGCCTCCGTCGGAGACGTAGAGGTGACCGGAGGTGGCATTCAAGGCCAGTCCGCCCGGGCCGCTGAACCTTGCGCTGGCGCCCTGACCGTCCACCAGGTCCCGCTGGCCCACGGCACCCGCCAGGGTGCTGACCACTCCCGAAGCATCGATCTTCCGGATGGTCCGGTTGTTCTGGTCTGCCACATAGACATTCCCGGCGGAATCCACCGCGATGCCCTGCGGTGAATCGAAACGGGCCGAGGCCCCGGGACCATCGCTGGACCCGGCTTGTTCGGCCTGCCCCGCCAGGGTGGTGACCAGCCCGGCGGCAGTGATCTTACGGACGGTGTGCTGCACGGCGTCCGTCGCGTAGAGGTTGCCCTGGGTGTCCGCGGCCACATAGGCGAGGGCGCGGAAGCGGGCGGCGCTGCCCAGACCATCGGTGCTGCCGAATTCCGTGGGATTGCCCGCCAGGGTGCTCACGATACCGTCGGCCGTGATCTTCCGGAGGCTGCTCCGATCCGACACGTAGAGGTTGCCGAGGGCATCCGCGGCCACGTTTCCGAGGGCGCTGAAGCGGGCCGCGGCCCCGAGACCGTCGGCGAAGCCAGATTGGCCGGGAGATCCCGCAAAGGTGCTGACCAGCCCTGTGGGTGTGATCTTCCGGACGATCAGGTTGTTGCTGTCGGCTACAAAGACGTTCCCAGAGGGGTCCACTGCGACGCCCTGGGGGCGGTTGAATCGGGCCGCGCTGCCCTGTCCGTTATAATTTCCGACTCCCGCCACATTCCCGGCCAGGATGTTCAACTGCCCCTTGGGCCAGGAGTTCCAGGGATACACCACCACCTCCAGCCGACCAAACTTCGAGGGATCTTCCACACTCCGGGCCACCACGTGGTAGGTCCCTGCCTTGGCGGGGGCTGTATAGCTCCCTGCCGCAGTGATGGTTCCCGCCGTGGAGCCTTCGACCAGCTCCCATGTGACGGCAGGATTGGTGGAGCCGGTCACGACCACCTCGAAGCTGAGGGTCTCGCTCTTCAGAACCCGCTTGGGCTCCGCTGCCTGGATGGCCACCTGGATGCTTTGCGCCGCAGCGGCGGTGGGAACCTGGGCCACTTGATTCGTGCCAGCCAAGGTGGCATACACGGACCCGTTGGCTGCGACCGCGATGCCCGTGGGCTGGCTCTGGCTGGAGGTGAACTCATAGGTGGCAGAGCTGCCACTGCCTGTTACGGCGTCACTGCCGGGGAGGCTGGCATTGCGCTCGGAGCCCCCAGCGGCCCTAAGGGCGAGCGCCTGGGAGAGGCTGGACAGCCGCGTCACCTTCCCCACCTGCTTCTGGGTCAACCAGACCTGATTGTTACCATCCAAGGCGATGCCTGCCGGACCGCCGTGAGAGTCCACCGCGACTGCGAAAGCTTGGGTCAGAGGCACCCCAGAACTGAAACCAGGAAGCTGGGCCGCCACCGTGAACATCACGACCGCCGAGGCCTTTCCGTCGGTGTAGTACACCCGGCCATCGCTGGTGGCCACGATCTGATCTGGCATGGCGTTGGTGTGCGGGCAGACCCACTCCTCGACCTGGCTGGCGCCAGGAGCCAGACGACCAACCTTGCCCTTGCCCCCTTCGGTGAACCACACGGTGCCATCGGAAGCCACGGTGATCCCCGTGGGCGCGGCGCCCGCGCTCAGTGTGTACAGGGTGGGCGCACCCCCATCCACTCCGATCTTGCCGATCTGGTTGGTGCCCTGCAGGGTGAACCAGATCGCCCCGGAGAGGCCCCGGGCAATGCCATGGGGCTGGCCGCCGACACTGACCTGGGTCACGGTTACCGTCTGCTTGTCGATCTTGGCGATCTTCCCAAGGGCCTTGAGGGTCACCCAGGGATTCCCCTCAGCGTCCACGGTGATGCTGGTGGGCGCGCCCTGGATGGCGACCTGCTGCCCCGTGCCCGAAGCGGCCGAAAGCCAGAGCACGATGTTCTTGGAAGGGGAGGCAAGGTACAGATCGTCTCCAGACACAGCCAGGCCCTCAGGATTGAAGGAGGCCGGCAGGTTCGCAGTGGTCTCCACGAAGAGCTTGGAGGTAGCTCGGGCAGAGACACCCACAGCATCCGTCACCTGCACCTGGTACACCCCCTGGTCAGCGAGTCGCAGGGAAGGCAGGCTGCACTGAGTCACGGTGACTGCCGGGAGGGCTGACCCGTTCTTGCTCCAGGAGTAGACATAGGGAGGCACACCACCCATGGCCTTGGCGGTCAGGGTTCCATCGGTCGTGACCTGAAGGAGCTGACTGGCGGGCAGAACCACACCTAAGGCAACCGGTGTGGTCACCGTCAGCAGAGCAGAAGAGCTGATCACCGTTCCAGCTGTGTTCCGGACCACCACGCGGAAGCGGGCGCCACTGTCCACAGCGGTGGTCGCGAGGGTGCTGAAGTTGGAGGTGGAGCCGCCTATCCCGACGCTCACGCTGGCCCAGGTGCTTCCGCCATCATCGGATCGCTGCCACTGATAGGTTGGACTGGGCGTCCCCGTGGCCAACACGAAGTAGTAGGCCGTGAGACCCGCCAGCACGGACTGGGCGGCGGGCTGGGCCTGGATGGCTGGTGCCACCGTCCCCGTACCGCTGCTCGGATCCGAAACGGATGTGTAGAACTTGATGGGCGGCGTGCCACTCACATCAAGTGTCGTGCCGCTCAAGGTGTACCGGGTGCCCAGGGGGTCCGGGTTGTAGCTCAGGTTCAGCGTGGCGAAGCCTGCCAGGGACATGGGCCCATTGGCATCGTCAAGCGCGATGATCTCGAAGGGGGACGGGTAGTTCGTGATGCCCAGGGTATGCGTCACCGGGCTGAAGTAGATGGACGAGCCGTAGCCCATGAACTTGGTGATGTAGGCATTGAAATACGCGGCCAGCCCCAGCCAGCGCTGGGTGGTGCGGTCGCTCCCGGCGAACTGATCAAGGGCCTTCGCAAGCCCTGGAGACTTCTTGATCCAGTCGGCCACCGACAAGCCGGTGGGATCGAAGACACCCAGGTTTGCGTAGGTGGTGGTGCCAACAATGCTGGTTCCACCGAACACGAAGCAGCTCTGGCCAGCACCGATCTTGGAAGCTGGAACGAAGAACAGGTACTGCATGTCCACCAGAGCATGCGCAGTGCCATTGGCCGTCAGGTTCTCGGCGAAGAGCCGCTGCCCGTTGGGCAGGGAGGTCTCTGGTGCGAACAGGGTGGTGGTGGCACCGTTCGAGTAATGGAAATGGGGGGCGGTCACCACATTGGCAGTGCCTGCCGCCGCATCCTTGAGTGGATACTCCGGGTTCGCCAGGCGCAGGACGATTTCGTCCACCTGGGTGAGCATCTGCGTCTGCAGCTGGGCTTTGACTGACATCTCGGTCGTCACGCCAAGACCGAACCTCGCCATGAACACACCCGGCCCCGGCGCCGTCATCCCCGCGGCGCCCAAGTCGATGGACCCTCCCGTGAAACCGCCGTGGGCGTTCACGACCGAAGCATCCGTGGGCAGGAAGGATTCCGATGGTCCGCCGTAGCCCCAGATGGTTTTCCCATCTGGAGCCAGCGTGGAGAGGTAGAACTGCTGGACCGTGGTCCCAGAGGATGTACTGGCCATCAGCGTCCCCCCCTGGGTAGCGGGGATCCCAACATTGAACTGAAGGACATCCGGCTGAATCAGGACCGAAGGCTCCTTGAGGCCTCGGAGGGTGGCACTGCTGCTGACCATGCCTGTGCGGATCTTGAACGTACCTGAGGGATCCCCCACTGTCAGGATCAAGGTCACGGTGGCGTAGCCCCCGCTATTTGCGGCCCGTATGACATAGCTCCCCTGGGCCGCGGCAGCGGTAGGCCTGCCAGTAATGCGACCGGTCGCGGCATCCAGGACGAGCCCCGCTGGCAGGTCGGGGGTCACGCTGTAGAACACTACGGCTCCGCCGCTGCTGCTGGGAATGTTGGCGCCGATGGCCACGGCCTTGGTATAGACCGCTGGATTGCTCCCGTAGGTCAGGCCGCTGGGAGCAGCATCATTCACGGTGATTGACAGGCTGGCAGGCGTGCTGCCGCCTGAATTCGTGGCTGTGACCGTATAGCTGGCCGTGGCCGTCACCGCCGCTGTCGGTATTCCTGTGATGACGCCGCTGGTGGGGTTCAGGCTCAGCCCGGTCGGCAGACTCGGACTCACGCCGTAGGACACCACGGCTCCGCCCGAGCTGGTCGGGTTGTTGGCCGCGATGGCTGCGCCCTTGGTATAGACCGCCGGATTGGTCCCGTAGCTCAGGCCGTTGGGAGCGGCATCATTCACTGTGATCGACAGGCTGGCAGGTGTGCTGCCGCCTGAATTCGTGGCTGTGACCGTATAGCTGGACGTGGCCATCACCTCAGTGGAGGTCCCCGTGATGACGCCACTACTTGCGTTGAGGCTTAGCCCGGCTGGCAGGCTCGGGTTCACGCTGTAGGACACCACGGCTCCGCCCGAGCTAGACGGGTTGTTGGCCGCGATGGCCACGCCCTTGGTGTAGATCGCGGGATTGGTGCCATAGACCAGCGCCGATGGCCCCTGCACTGCTGGCGGAGTTTGTGTCGTACTCGCCCCCCCACCACCGCCGCCGCCACACCCGCAAAGCAACACTAAGCCCGTCAGGACAGAAAGGCTTGCCGAGCGGAAGCGGCTCATGATTACCTCGTGGTATGCAATCTTCGCGAAGCGTCCCACGACTAAGTAAATTTAAATATACGTTTAGTTACTTATGAAATACCAAAGTTTGCTAATACTTTTTCTAACTACGAACCCGATAAGCCCAGGGCACGCGAAGTTGTTCAGTGCACCTAGACCCCCACAACCGTGTCAGGGGTGGGTGTAATGACTCACCGACTCAGGTAGCACGCCCGATGGAATTTGTCCCAGCAGCAGCGGGATCACATCTCGGCGGCTCCCGCCCCAATTTCCAGAACTACCAGGAGGGGTATTCAATGGCGAGAAAGCAAGCCGCTAGCATGCAGCAGCTGAATTGGGAGCAACACGTTTGCTGCTCCCGCTCCAAGCACCTGCAGATCGTGTGAGGAATGCGTAACGTTCTCCAGCCGAAGGCCGAGGGCACGGCACGGGGTGCAGGTATTCTGGGTTATGGCGGAGGTTGCTATGACCTTCGGTCAAGGCGAGCAAAGCCAGAGCATCACTTTCCATTGCCCTGCTTGATGGCCAGCGTCTCCACGGGTGTCCCGTCGTGGATGCCCAGCTTGGGGGCCAGCGCCCGGATCGCGTCAGCCATGGCAGAAGGCGCCAGGTGGCCGTAGTGCTTCTCCACCATCCGAGTATCCGAGTGCCCGAGCTGCGCAGCCACAAACGCAAGAGGCACCCCGTTGTTCACCAGGCCGGAAGCGTGGGTATGGCGCAGCTCGTGGAACGTGAGGGTCGCGAGCTTGGCGGCCTGGCAGGCCTCCTTCATGCACCGAGCCGGCTCTGACTTGCGCCAGGGACGGTTCAACTTGGGGCTTGTCCAGTTCCGGGTTTCGTTGGACTCACGCAGGAACATGGGTTCGTCGGGGAGCCGTCCCGCGGTGAGGGCCTTGAAGTAGATCTGCCCTTCCTCCGTCAGCACCACATAGCGCGGGTGCGGGTTGTTCTTGGAGGGGGCGATGTAGATCTTTCCGTTCGGCGCGTTGAAGTCTGAGTTCACCAGGCGCGACAGCTCGCCGAAGCGCGCTCCCGTGAACAGTCCGCCCTGGACGAGGCGCCGGAAGTCCGGCGGGCAGACGTTCACCAGCCGCTGGGCCTCCTCGGGTGTCAGGAACCGCTGCCGGGAGGCGGTGGTGCCTTCAAAGGGTTTCACTTCGCGCCAGGCTTCCGCGTTGGCCCGGGTCATGCCGCGATGCTTCACGAAGTTCAGGATGGCCTTCAGGGCGGCCAGGATGCGGTTGGCGGTGGCCCTGCGGGCGCGCTTCTGGTCATCAGTGACCGGAGCCGGCCTGGAGGCGGGTTGCTCGCCTTTCCTGGTGCGAACGCGGGCCGGAGCCTTGGCCAGCGCCGCGTGCCATTTCTCGATCTTCCACTGCGTGAGGTCGGCGACCTTGCAGGCACCGAAGGCGGGAAGGATGTGGGCAGTGACATTCAGTTTGGTGGAGGCGATGCTCTTCTTGCCGCGGCGCTCAGCGTCCTCGGCGTAGGCGATCCAGGCCTGCTCCACGGTGAGTGGGCCCAGCCGGTGCGGTTCTCCCGCGACCGCGGACTTCATCTCCTTGAACCAGTCGCGGGCCTTGTCCTGAGCCTGGTCGAAGGAAAGCACCGTGTCCTCGTTGGCCTCCAGGAAGTCATCGGCCGTGCCGAGGGCCTGCCTCAGGTACTTCTTCGTATTCATGTCCATGAACCTGGCGCTCCAGGTCCCGGAGGCTCCGCTCTTCGGCCGGTAGTAGCCGATCGACTGGCCGATCCCGATCGCCGTCCAGTGGGGGTCCTTCTGGGCGGTCAGCTTCAGCCGTTTGCTGCGGTTCTCGAACTTGTTGACCTCTTTATTCCTGACCATTAGGTCCTCCATCCGTAATTTATCCGTATTTCGCGTCCCCAAATGCCTCCGATCACCATGGGACACTATTTTTGTAACTCACGCAATATCTTATTTTTGAATCGTCCGGAACTGAACGTTTGAACAGTATTTAACAATCTTTCACGGCGGTAACACGGGTTCAAATCCCGTTAGCCCTACCCGGCAATGAGCACATAAGCCTGGGCGACCAGGCCTTCCGGTTGGCAGGAGCAAAACGATGTCCAAATCAGGCTTCCGCACCGCAGCACCCGCGCGAGCCAACTCGCCTTGGGTTGGTGCGAGGCGCTTATCCTGGGTCCTTGGGTTGCCCGCCTGACCCACCCCGCCTTGAGGTTCCATGTTTCCCTTCGCTTTCTCCGCGCTCCTGGCTCTGGCTACCCCTGGCCCCGGCCTGGACCGGCCGGCCCTCACCGCACCGAAGACCCCGCGTCCGGCGGCGCCGTCCTACCGGGTGGAGACGCGCACCGTCGAGCTCAAGTCCGCGGATGGTCGGCACACCTACGCCTTCGAGTTCCCGGTGATCCCTCGGCCCGGCGGCAGCCCAGGGAAGTTGGCCAAGGTCCAGGCGTGGCTGGAGGCCTATGCCAACCGGGAGGTGGCTGAGGCGCAGAAGGCCCTCAGCGCCTGGAACCCCGCCGAAGGTGGTTTCACCGGCGAGCTCCACTTCAGCACCCCCATCCAGTCGGAACGCCTGCTGGTGCTGCTCCTGACGGAGAGCACGTATTTCGAGGGCGCCGCCCACGGCCTCTATGGCCTGCGGGCCTTCACCTGGGACCTGACCACCCAGCGACGCTTTGATGGCGAGGGCTCCCCCTTCGCCCCACAGACGCCTGAGCAGACCCGGACCCTGGACCGGCTCATTGGGGCCCGGCTCCCCCGGCACACGGACTTCCAATCGCTCAAGGCCCACCCACCCGCCGGGTGGTATCCCAGCTCCCGCGGCCTGACCCTGTTCTGGGCGCCCTACCAGATCGGCCCCTTCTCGGATGGCGCCGTCGAGACGGAATACGCCGAGGCGGAGCTGCGCCCCTACCTGCGTCCCGAGATCCTGGGCCTGCTGAACCGCCGCTAGGCCCTGCGCCTAGGGGTTGTTTCGGGGACAAGGGTCAGCCACTCCCAGCGTGCGTGAAGGCGGGACGGACCCGAGATTCCAGGTTACTTCGCGCCCTTGGTCCCGCAGGTGTTCACCCCGACGAGGGGATAGAGCGGGCAGAAACTGAAGGCCGCGGTGAGCAGGGCGACGATGCCGAGGAGCCCGAAATACCGGGCCTTACCTTCGAGCAGGAAGAATAGGCTCAGGAGCGCCACGCCCGCGACGAGGCGGATGGTCCGATCGACGGTTCCGATGTTGGCTTGCATGGGTCCTCCGGGGAGCGGAATCCACCCGGGATTCGGCGGGTTGGGTCTTGCTGGAAAAGAATGGCATAAAAATTAATTATAATCCTTAACTAAATAGGCATACAATCCACCAGCCAATCAACCTACATTCACCCCCGGAGGCTTCATGTCTCGACCCCGCGTGGTCATCCTTGGCGCCGGCGTGGCCGGCCATACCGCCGCCGCCTTTCTCAAGAAGTGGTTCGGC
>CAIRAS010000052.1 GCA_903876615.1 uncultured Holophagaceae bacterium | reverse complement strand
CCACGCGGCCAGGTCGAAGCTGCCGCGGAGGCGGACCAGCCGCAGCACGTGGCGCAGATAGACCATGCCGAACACCGAGAGGAACAGGCAGAGCCCTGCCAGCGCGAGGCGCTTCCGGGAGTGGAGGTGCAGCGCCGCGAGAGAGAGCGCCAGGGCCACCACCAGGACGGGCATGGCCGGGGTCCGCATGTAGATGGGAAGGTCCGCGTCCAGGGAGAGGAGGTAGAGGAAGCCCACGGCGGCGGTGGCGGCCATGCCGCCCACCAGGGCCGCGCGGCCGGTGGCAGCCATGGCGGGTGCCTTCTGCCCCACCACGCTCACGAAGAACCCGCCCACGGTGAGGGCGCCCAGCACCATGTGGAGCCAGCGCAGGCCGTAGGCACCCAGAGCGGGGTTCCAGACCCAGCCGGACTGATCCTTCGCGTAGAGTGCCCGGAGCAGGTCCGGCTGCTCCGCGAGGGCGAACACGGAGCTGTAGACCAGGCTGGTGTAGAGCAGTCCGAGGGCGGCCAGGGCCAGCAGCCCCAGACTCACCTGCCCCGTCCGGTGGGCCTGGAAGGACGTCCGATAGAACGCGTAGTAGGCCGTGATCACGGCCCCGATCACCGCCAGCCAGAACCAGCCGCTCACGATGGCGGCCGCATAGACCTGTCGGGGATAGACCAGCTGCAGGAACAGCAGGGGCGCCACGCCCAGCGACACCGTGGCGGCGGTGGCCGCGGGCAGCACCCGCACGAAGCCCGCGGCGTCAGGACCGGCCCACTGCTTGCGGACGCCGGCCCAGAGCACGATGAGGGCGCCGCCGAACAGGCAGCTCATGGCCGCGAGGTGCAGGGACAGGGTCAGCAGGTGGAGGGTGGTCACCAGCCACAGCGGGGCGGAGATGAAGTGGTAGTCAGGGAGCGTCATGGCTTGCCTCCTTGGCCGAGGGACCGGAGGTAGGCCACTATCGCCTTCCTTTCGGCGGCGTCCCCGGTGTAGGCGGGCATGCCCTCGCCCAGGCTGGCCGCCATGTCGAGCAGGCCGCTGAGGTCCTCGGCGCTCTGCCCCGCCAGGGACTTGGCCTTGTCGCTGGCGGTGCCGATCGCGTGGCACTTGCCGCAGCGGAGGTCGTAGGCCCGGCGGCCCAGGGCGAGGCCGTCGAGCGGGTAGATGGCGGCCAGGGGCCGGTGGTCCGTGCGCTGGTAGAGGTGGTCGGCGATCTGCTCGGCTTCCGCGGCCGTGCCCAGGAAGGGCGGCATGTTGCCCCGGAGGAGATGCGCCCCCTGGATGAGGGCCAGGATGTAGGCGCGGTCCGCGCCAGCCAGGGCGGGCTTGAGGGCCTTGTAGCCGTCCAGCGTGTGGCAGCTGCGGCAGGCGTGGCGGAACAGGTCGGCGCCGTCATCCCCCGTGCGGTAGGTAATCTGGGACAGGAAGCCGTCGCGCTGGTAGGTGGCCGTCTGGGCCACCTCGGCGCCATTGCCATACATGTAGCCGACCAGGATGTAGGGCTTGCGAAGCGACTCCCGGGACCACTCGAAGGCGCCGAACCAGGCCATGCCCAGGGCCATGAACCCCAGGGCCGCGGTCGTGCCGAAGCGGCGGGGCGCCAGGATCACCAGGGCCACGACACCGGCGCCGAGGGCCGCCGCCAGCCAGAGCGAGAGGACGATGGCCCGGACGGGCGTCGGCATGGTCTCCAGGGCCCTGGCGGTGACCGCGACGGGGATGGCCTTCCAATACCAGGCCTGGGCCAGCGCGGTCACCGCCAGTCCCACCACCGCCCAGCCCGCGGCGTGCCGGACCGTCCGTGCCTTGAAGTCGCCCGCCTCCAGGCGGGAGGCCACCAGCAGGGCGTAGAGCCCCGCCAGCATCACACAGACGCCCGTGCGCAGGACCAGCGAGGGCCAGTAGGTGGGATTGAAGAAGCCCTGCCAGAAGTCGCCCGTCTCCAGCCAGCGGCCCGGCGTGAGCATGAAGGTCAGGATGCCGTTGATCACGACCAGCGACAGCCACGCGGCCCCGAAGTAGATCCAGCCCAGGGTGAGGTGCGCCTTGGCCGTGAGCCGTTTCCAGCCGTAGAAGTAGAGCATCGCCGCGGCGATCTCCACCACGAAGAAGGTCCACTCCGTCGCCCAGCCCCAGACGTAGTTGTGGATCAGGGCCTCGGTGGCGGCCGGCGCCAGCAGCCCGATGACGAACCAGATGCCCACGCCGGTCAGGGCTCCGGCCACCAGGGTCACCATGGCGAAGAACTTGGAGAGCTGCTCAAGGAAGGCCAGGCGCTCCCTGTCGCCAGCCCGGCGTGCCAGCCGCTCGTTCACCACCAGGTAGAGCCCGCCCCCGATGGCGAAGTGCGACACGAACACATGGAACACGGCGATGACCGCCATCAGCACGCCGTAGCCAATGGGCTGGTCCCAGAACGGATAGTGCATGAACTGCCTCCTCGATGAAACGGCCAGGACCCGCGAGGAGACCCGGTGCCTGACTGCCGGAGAAGCTTGGCGGCGCCTATGGCAATTAGCACAGGATCATCATGCCACTCGTGAGTCCGGAATCAGCGCACGGGCCCCAGAGCCTCCTCCTGCATCAAAATCATCTGAAATGACTTTTTTATCCAATTAAATATTTCATGGCGTCAATTAATATCAGGCCTACTCTTGGGTTCTCGAGTCTTACCGGAGATCTCATGTCCAACCAGATAACACCTCAGTTCCAAAGCTCCTTGGCCTTCGCCGAGTAGACCGACAAGCCACGCAGGCTCCCATGGATCGCCTTCCCTTTCACCCGGCCATCAATCCCTTCCCGGTCTTCACGGTCCTGCTGGCCAGCGGCTGCCTATTCATGGCGCTGGTCCGGCCTGCAACCGAGCGCCATGAGTGGATCCACCGGGCCTGGCTGCTCCTGCTCACCGGGTTGGCGATTCTGCCCTTTGTGCTCCTCACGGGCCGCTCCTGGAGCCTCTCCATCGGGTTCTGGCCGCGCTCCCTGCCGTGGCCCACGCCGCAGGCTGCCAGGGGCCTGCTGCGTGCGCACGTCGTCGGGGCCACGCTGTCCAGCCTCCTGATCCTCCTCTCGACCCTGGCCTTCTGGAGCTACCGCCGCGCCAGGGTGCCCCTGGGCCTGCTGTTTGTTCTGGTGTTGAGCACAGCCTTCCTGACGGCCTACACGGCCCACCTTGGCGGCCGGATGGCCTTCGGCGAGCTCGGCACGGAGAGCGACTCCTGAGGCTGTCTGGGGCCTAGCTGGCGGCTTCCTCTGGATCCTGCTCGCTCTGGCGGTTCACGGAGCTGAGCACCGCCTGCAGAGATGCCTCCAGGATGTCGGCGTGGCGCCCCACCCCGTAGCGGCAGGAGCCGTCGCCGGCCCGAAGCATGACGTAGGCGATGGCCTCGGCACCCTCGCCCCGACCCAGGGCGTGCTCGGAGTAGTCCGACACATGGATGTCCAGGTCGAAGGCCTGCTGGAAGCCGTGCAGGAAGGCATCGATGGGGCCGTTGCCCTCGGCCTGCAGGAGCACCGGCTTGCCCCGATCCAGCACTTTGGCGGTCATGCGGCACTGCTCGCGGGAGATGCGGTGGGTCTCGTAGTCCGCCAGCTCGAAGCGGCCAGGGGCCAGATACTCCCGCTCGAAGGCCTGGAACACCTGATCGGAGCTGAGCTCCTCACCGGTGCGGTCGGTGATGCCCTGCACCACCTGGCTGAACTCCTGGGCCAGGGCCTTGGGCACGGCGTAGCCATGGTCCTGCTCCAGCAGGAAGGCTACCCCGCCCTTCCCGGACTGGCTGTTGATGCGGATGATGGGCTCGTACTGGCGGCCCACATCGGCGGGATCGATGGGCAGGTAGGGCACCTCCCAGAGGGGATTCTGCTCCCGCTTCATGGCCTCGAAGCCCTTGCGGATGGCGTCCTGGTGCGAGCCGCTGAAGGCCGTGAAGACCAGCTCCCCGGCGTAGGGGTGGCGGGCGGGAACCGGCAGGCGGTTGCAGTGCTCAGCCACCTTCACGAGGGCCGGCAGGTTGCTCAGGTCCAGGCCAGGATCGACACCCTGGGTGTAGAGGTTGAGGGCCACCGTGATGATGTCCACGTTGCCCGTGCGCTCACCGTTGCCGAAGAGGGTGCCTTCCACTCGGTCGGCGCCGGCCAGCAGCGCCAGCTCCGTGGCGGCCACGGAGCAGCCGCGGTCGTTGTGGGTGTGGATGCTGATCAGGGCCTGGTCGCGGTGCCGCAGGTTGCGGTGGACCCACTCAATCTGGTCCGCATAGCGGTTCGGCGTGGTTACTTCCACCGTGGCCGGCAGGTTGAGGATGACCTTCTCGCCGGGCGCGGGGGCCCAGGCCTCGATGACCGCATCGCAGACCTCCGTGGCGTACTCCACCTCGGTGGAGGTGAAGCTCTCCGGCGAGTACTCGAGGGTGACCTGGCTGCCGGTGAGGGCCTTGGCGGCCTCCTTGACCCACTGGGTGCCCTGGATGGCCAGACCCAGCACGGCGGCCTGATCCAAGCCGAAGACCACCCGGCGCTGCAGGGTGGAGGTGGAGTTGTAGAGGTGCAGGATGACCCGGGGGGCGCCCGTCACGGCCTCCACTGTGCGGTTGATGAGGCTCTCCCGGGCCTGGGTCAGCACCTGGATGGTGACGTCGGCAGGGATGCGGTGTTCTTCAATGAGCTGGCGGACGAAGTCGAAGTCCGTCTGGGAGGCCGCCGGGAAGCCCACCTCGATCTCTTTGAAGCCCATCTTGACGAGGGTCTCAAAGAGCAGGAGCTTGCGGTCGGAACCCATGGGCTCCACCAGGGCCTGGTTGCCATCCCGCAGGTCCACGCTGCACCAGATCGGGGCGGCGGTGATCTCCTGGTCGGGCCAGGCCCGCTGGGGCAGGCTGACGAGGGGAATGGGGCGGTAGCGGCGAGCTTGCATGGAGTCCTCCAAAGGGGGCGGGTTGGGCGCGGTGGGGTAGATGCGAAAAACCCTCTCCGGGATCAGCGGAGAGGGTTTGATGAGCTTCGGTGGGTTTGTTCCGTCTGCTCTCAGTCCTCCCCGGTGCTGCTAAGCAGCAGGGCCAGGGTCAGGTTCAGAGACAGGGTGTTGGGCATGTTGGAATTAGTTGTAGCGAAAGACGTCGTTCCCGTCAAGAGGGTGTGCTGCCCCGGAAGCGGATCAGCTTCCCGTCCACCTCGCGCCGCAGCAGGCCGCGGTGCTCCAGGTAGGCCAGGTGCGCGATGCACTCCCCCATGGCGAAGAGGGTCTGGAAGGGGTCTGTGATGGGCCGCTCGAACACCACGGGGATGAGCTCTGCCGCGGACAGGGAGGTGCCCACGCAGGCCTTCTGCAGGGCCGCGCAGCGGGACGCATGGTGCTGACGGAGCTGCGCGATGCGGGCGTGCAGACCCCGGAAGGGCACCCCGTGGGAGGGCAGCACGAGGGTCTCGGCGGGGAGCACCTCGAGTCGGCCAAGGGAGTCCAGGAACAGGCCCAGGGGGTCGCTGTCCGGGATGGCCGCGAAGGCGCTCACGTTCGTAGAGATGCGGGGCAGCAGCATGTCCCCGGAGATCAGGACACCCGCCTCGGCGCAATAGAGGCTGGCGTGATCCGGCGAGTGGCCGTGCCCGCAGATGACCTGCCAGGCCTGGCCTCCGACAGAGAGGGACTCCCCGTCCCGGATGGGCCGGAAGGTGTGCGGGAGGGTCGGCGCCCCCAGGCGGTAGAGGTTGCTGGCCAGGGCCCGGCTCTGGATGCGCGCTTCTTCCAGGCCGTGGCTGCGGAAGAAGGCCTGGGTGGCTTCCGGCGCAAACCCGGCGATCCCGTGGAAGAACAGCTGGGCCGTGGCGTACTCCCCGAAGGTGATCCAGAGCGGCACGCCCGCCTGCTCCTCCAGCCAGCCCGCGAGGCCCAGGTGGTCCGGATGGAAGTGGGTGGCGATGAGCCGCCGGAGGGTGTGGCCTTCCAGCAGCCGCTCCCAGGCCTCCTTGGCTGCGGGCGTGGCGATGCCCGTGTCCACGGCGGTCCATTCCGGCCCATCCGCCAGCAGCCAGAGGTTCACGTGGCCCAGAGGCGTGGGAATGGGCATCCGCGCCCACCGCACGCCCGGCGCCACCTCCAGGGCAGTGCCGGGCTCAGGAGGCTGAAGGGTGGTGAGGCGCATGGCGGAGGGACCCTCGGTGCAGCTGAACGCTCTGTCCATCTTACGGGGGCCCTGCCTAGCTCAGTTCACAACCCTCAGAGAGGTTGGGGCCAGGGAAGTGACCACCACCGTGCTGTGTGCCGTTGTGTCGAAGGCGACCACTTTGTAGGCGCCTGGACTCGTGTTGAGTGCTTGAATGTCTGCCTCAGTCACCTGGGTGCCGGAGGCCACGGTGACCTTCAGACGGGCATATTCCCCGCTCCAGGTGCTACTCGGCGCATGGACCACGACCAGCTTGGCCTGCCGAGATGCGGCCGTCCAAGTGCCGCTGAGCGAGGCATTCGATGAGAGGGCGGCCCCGGCAGCAAGGGACGTGTCAGTGATGATCCCGTTGCTTCCTGCCACGGTGTCTACACCCAGACCTGCGGGCAGGGTGACGATCAGCGTCATTCCACTCACCGGGAGTGGGGTGCCTGTCGTGCTCAGGGAGAGCCCCAGTTGGTGGGTGCCCACCGCGAGGAAACTCGGGCTTGCACTGGGACTTGGACTGGAGGCCCCTCCCCCACCCCCACAGGCGGAAAGCAGGAGCATCATCGGGGCGGCCAGTAGCCATCGGAACGGTTTCATCGGTGCCTCTTTCGACTTGAGTCCAGGGTTCGGGACACTACAGCGGAAGGCCCAGCGCCTTGCGCAGGATCACCACCAGGTCTTCCACATCGATCTTCCCGTCGCCCGAGGGCACCCCCGAGACCAGAGGGGCCACATCGTATCTTGAGAGATCCGCTGACGTGGGGGTGGCAGCCCCACTGGCGAAGGCGCCCGCCGTGGACATGTCCGTCAGCGCGAAGGTGGGGACCACCCTGAGGGTCTTGATGATGTTTCTCTGGATGCTCAGACTCCGGCCAGCGCCATCCAGGCCGGTGACGAGAATGGGCCAGACCTGGTTCTGGTCCAGACTGATCTGCTGTTGGAAAGCGCCCCCTGAAAGGCTGGGCGTGAACTGGGCAGCGCCCGCCTTCACCGTGATGGAGACGGCACCGCCATTGTCCGCCACGGTTCCCTTGAGGAGGTAGGTGGTCGACGAGGTAGAGAGATCCTTGGGCGGATCCGTCACGGACAAGGAGAAGGGCGGCTGGTAGCTGAAGGTCAGGCTTGCCTGGCCACGCTTCCCACCCCCCGTGGTGGCGGTGACTTCCAGGTGGTTTATTCCTGCCTTAGGCTCAACGGGGAAGGAGAAGGCCGAAGCGGAGTAGAGCGCCGCGAAGGCAGCGCCGTCCCCCACGGTGTAAGTGACACCGCTGACTGGATCGGAGATGGAACCAGCGGACTGGGTGACCGTGCCTGAAACCGTCAGGGTAGAGGTGGCCAAAGAAGCATTGTCCGCGGGCGAGCTGAAGACCAGCAGGGGGACCGTCTCATCCAGGGTGACGGCCCTGCCAAGCGTGGTGGACTGGTTCACCTTGTCCGCAGCCACAACGGTGATGCTGTTGCTCCCGGTGGTCAGCTTGACCGGAAAGCTGAAGGTCCCCGAACTCTGGACCTCTACGGCCGTCCCATTGACCGTCACGGACTGGATCCCGTTGGGGCTGGAGACCTGGCCGCCCACATTCAGAACGCTGTCGGCTGTGATCGACTGATGGGAGAGCGTGGCTAGGGACAGGCTGGGTTTCGTGGCACTGGGGGCCACCGTCACGGTTTGGGAGACTTCAGGCGCGGCCTGGTGGTTGGCGTCACCGGACTGGGTCGCGGTCAGAATCGTGGTGCCTGCGGCCACGGGGGAAGCCTGGGCACCCGTCAGGGAGATGACTTTCGCCTCCGAGGAACTGAATGAAACAGGCAGGCCTGCACTACTCGTGGCCTGGAGGGCCATCGCTGCGCCCCCGGCGACCAGACCCACCACCGGCGCGAATGTGATCGTCTGAGAGGCCGTATTCACGTCGAGGGTCACGGTCGCGCTTACGGGTGGGAAAGCCGTGTCGGCAGGCATAAAGGATACAGACAATCCCTGGCCCTTCCCCGCGTTCAGGACCTTGCCCTTGGGCGGATCGTAGGTAAAGGAGCCGGCCATGTTCGCCGTGGCACTCAATTGGGTGTTACCCAAGGGGGTTGGGTAGGTGATGGCCGCGGGCGAAGCCCAGGTAACCTTGGCCGGGTTGGGTTGGGCCGTGTAGTCCTGCCCCGTCTGGGGTGACTGCAGGTTTGTGTAGCTCCGGTTCGCTGGCGTGAACATGAGGCCGACCTTGGCCGGCGTCACGGTTCCAGACCAACCGCTGGGCACGGTCAGGCTGTAGGCGCCGCTGCTGTCCGCCGCCACGGTCTTCGCCGCGCCGTCCGTGTAGGCCAACGTGGTGCCTCCGCTGCCCGCGTTCCCCGAGATGAGATGCGAGGCGGGGACTTCGGACGACCCCGTGGTGAATGCCACCGGTTCGCTGGCGGACCGGTTGCCCGAGACATCCACCGAAATCGCCCAGGCTAGGTAAGCAGTGTTTGCCGTAAGCCCTGTCAGCCAGATCCCGTGACTGGCTCCGATACCGGGGCGCGCGAGTTGGTGGACTTGGGTCCCTGTGCTGGTCCGATACTCCACCTGAGTCGTGGCGGGTTTGTCCGTCATCCAGGCCAACAGGGCCGACGAACCAGATACCTGCGAGGTCTGGGGAACCCCCTGGATCACGGGCGCAATCAGATCCGGCACTGAGCGGGTGGTGAGTGTCTGCGTGCTGCTGGTGGTTGGGCCGTTGCCGCTGGGATCCGTAGAAGCGACCCGGAAAACCAAAGTGGATGAGGGGTTGAGCTGCGTGAGAACCAGGGTGTGCACGGTGTCATGGTGGATGTCCCCGGTTCGGCGGGTCATGGCCTGGCCCTGGGGGCCGAACTCGATGCTCGAATCCGCAGGCTTATCGGTGGTCCAGTTGACCACTGCAGAAGTATTTGAGAGATAGGTCACCGTCGGACCGGAGGTGAGAACCGGTGGGACCCTGTCCGGGATTGAACCGGTGGTGAACCCCGCCACGGGAGGAGCATCTGGCAAGTCCGCAGGAGACTTCTCGCCGAGGGCCCTGGTGATGATCGGAGCACTTCCTAACGCTGGCCCCAGTCGAGCCGAAACCACCTGGCCACTGATGTCCCTGGAGATCACCGTGACGTAGTAGGTCATTCCAGGGATGAGGTTGACCAGGGAGGCCTGGTGCTGAGTGGTCCTCGCGGGGTCGGACCAGCGCAGGCTCCTGTCGGGATTCGGTCCGTATTCGACCACGCTGTCGGCCGGGGCACTGGTCTCCCAAGAGAGGGTGGCAGAGGTATTGGACAGGTAGGTCAGCGAGGGTGCCACCGTGATGCTTAAGAGGGGTGAGCTCCCCTTGAGGTCGGTGGTGAAGGTAAGGGGTCCCTTGCTCGTCGGGCCATTCCCGGCGGCATCCTTGGAAGCCACCTGAAAGGTATAGGTCGTGGCAGGCAGGAGGTTGGGCAGGGCCAGATAGTGGTACTGGCTCAAGGCAACCTTGGCCGCACTCTCCGTGAGCTTCCCATCCACCCCGTAGGTCACCACGGCATCCGAGGGCTCATCCGTGCGCCAGAGCACGGCGGCACTCTGGTCGGTCAGGTTGACCACCATGGGCCCTTCGGTGATGACGGGCGCGGTCGTATCGGAGAGGGGCTGGGTGGTGAAGCGGACCGGGCCGCCCAGGGTTGGGCCGTTCTGGCCCCCGTCCTTGGAGGAGACCGTTGCAGCATAGGCGATCCCGGGCGTCAGTCCCGTGATCCGAACGTTGTGGACCAGGGTGAGCGTCTCATCCGTAACCAGGTTGTAGAGCGTACCGTCATTCCAGGAGACGCCACTGCTTGCTGGCTCATCGGTGCGCCAGGACACCGTCGCCTCCCGTGCCGTGAGATCGACCACGAGGGGCCCTTCGGTGAGGACCGGGGGCGTCTGATCCGCCAGGGCTGTGGTGGTGAAGGTCAGGACAGGGCTCAGAGCCGGTCTCTTTCCCGAGCCATCCTCCGCCTCCACCTGAACGGAATAGCCCGTGGTCGGTGTCAGGTCCGGCAGCACGACTCGGTGGGTGGTCCCGAGTGTGGCGTCTTGTACGGCGTGATCCAGAGCGCTACCGAGGCCGTACTTGACGTTTCCCGTGGAGGGTACGTCGGTCTGCCAGGTCACGGTCGCCGTGGTCGTGGAGAGGTTGGCCATGATGGGGCCCTCCAGAAACACCGGAAGAGCAGCATCTGCCGTGGTCTTGGTGTGGAAGGAGATCACCCGGCTCTGGGTGGGCCCGTTGCCACTCAGGTCCACGAGGGCCAGTTGCAGCTGGTAGTCGGAGTCTGGGCTAAGCCCCATTAGCGGTACGGACTGGAGGGTACCGGGGTTGGAGATCGTGAGGGTGGTCCCGCTGGGACTCCCCAACCCGTAGGTCAGGGTCCCCTTGGCGGGTTCATCGGTCTGCCACTCGACCGTGGCGGTCGTGGCTTTGAGGGCGCTCAGCGTAGGGCCGGAAAGGACCTTCGGAGGGGTCGAATCCGGGCGCGGCAGGACAAAGTTCTGGTTGATCTTCTGGGCGATCTGGACTCCGTTCACCGAGCTGTTCGCGAAGCCACTGGCGGAGGGGGGATGGATGCTCATGTCGTAGGACTGGGGGAAGGTGATGAAGCTGTAGCTCCCGTCTGCCGCCGAGGTCATACCGTTGTAGGCATTGTAACTGGTGCCGTCGAGGAACCATCCCTTCGTGAAGCTGATGTAGACACCTCCCACCGGCACACCGTTCGGGT
>CAIRAS010000051.1 GCA_903876615.1 uncultured Holophagaceae bacterium | reverse complement strand
GCGGCCGTGGCGCCGGGGCGCCCCAGCGTCCTGGCGCTGCCCACCCGGGTGCTGGGGGCCGGGAGCGAGGCCTACCTGACCGATGCGGTCCCGACCACCCTCTCCACCCTGCTGGCCGGGGTGGAGGGAATCGACACCAAGGCGCCTCCCTCCAGCGTGGAGGTGGACAAGTGGCAGGGGGATCTGGCCCAGATCACCGAGGCCTACCGCACCGATCACCTGGTGGTGACCACCATCTCCAAGCAGGGCCGCGTCCTGGTACTGAATGTCCAGCTGGTGGACACGCGGACCTGGAAGGTGCGCTGGGGGCATCAGTACGAGGGCCCCCCGTCCGCCTACAACACCTTCGTGCAGCAGGCGGCGGAAGCCGTCGCCCGGACCCTGACGCGCCAGGAAGGCGGCAGCCGGGTGCCCGCCGCGTCCCGCACCAGCTCCGAGGTGGAGCTCGCCATGGGGGAGGGCCGGCACTTCCTGTACCGCTACCGGGCGTCCTACCGCGATGAGGACTTCAACGTCGCCAGGGGCGCCTTCGAGCGCGCCCTGCAGCTGGATGCCCGCCTCGCGGAGGTCGCGGCGGAACTGGCCTCCCTGCATGGGTGGCGTTCCTTCTATCAGGGCGACAGTCTGGCTGGCAGGGAGGAGCGTCGGCTGGCGGAGAGCTGGGCGCGCCGGGCCCTGGACCTCGATCCCTCCTGCGGTCTGGCCTGGAGCTCGCTGGCCATCGCGGTGGTCCAGGGGCGTCGGGAGGATACGGAGCTCGCGGCGGCCTATGCAGTGAAGGGGGTCTGTCTGGCGCCGGGGAAGGCTCAGGTGCACATCGCCATGGGCTCGGTCCTGTCGGGGCCCGGCTCCGTGGGACTCTTCATTGCCGGGGGACGACGCTCCATGGAGCTGGACCCCCTGGACCTCTGGGGCCCGGGCTTCGTGGCCTTGGGCTTGGCCTGGCTCGGGCGGGCGGAGGAAGGCCTGCCCCTGGTGCAGCGGGCCCTCCTGCGCGATCCAGGACACGTCTTCCTCAACCGGGTCGTGCGGGTCTATGTCCTGATCCGCCTGGGCCGCCTGGAAGAGGCCGAGCAGGTCCTGGCGCAGTCCCAGCGGCCCGTCCCGCCGGAGGTCCGGTTCTGGCTGGCCGCCAGCCGGGGGCAGAGCAAGGAGGCTAGAGCCCTCGCGGCACCCCTCCTGGCGGAATGGCTGGGATCCCGGATGCGGGCCATCGACATCAGCAATGCCGTGCTCTACAACGCCCCCTTCCTGGTGCGGGTGGGTCTGCGGGATGAGGCCATCCGCCTGCTGCAGCGGAGCCTTGACATGGGCTCTCCCCCGCCGCTGGACTGGTTGCTGGCGGACTCGGACCTGCAGAGCCTGCGGCGGGATTCTCGCTTTGCCCCGATCCTGAAGGCCACCCAGGACGGTGCGGCCATGGTCCTCCGGCAGCTCGACCAGGGCCGAGCCCGGGGGGAGCTGCCGGAGTATCTCGCCGAGCCCCTGGAAGCGCTGCGGGCCCTGCTGGTCCTGCCGGGGCAATAGCTGGCGTGAGGGCGGGTGTTCGGGCCGAGGAATCGCGAGCCTTTGGCTTCAGCGCGTTCTGGCAGGGCCATCGGTGGGGCGAGCGGCACGCTCCAGGACCCCAGGATTCAGCATCAGCTCCCCGCGGGTGGTGGACCCCACCGCAAAGGCACAGCCACTCTTCAGCGCTGCAGAGGTGGTCCCGATCGCCGGGATGCGACTGCCGAGCTGCCGGACCAGCTCGCTGGCTTCGGCGGACCCATCGCGAATCAGAGGGTCATGCGGCAGGAGGACGAGCACTTCGACGCCGCGCTGGGCAATGACCACCGCAGCGGCCCCGATGCTGGTCGGAGCGCGATAGTCGACCACCGTGAGCACGGACTCATCCGCGAGGGCCCTCTGGAGATCAGCCACCTCCTGGCGACTGAATCGAGCATCGCACACGACACCGAAATGGGTCCGGCCCTTGAAGACCCGCTGTGCTGCCTGAGCAACAGGGCCGAAGTCTTCGGCTGCAAGGGTCAGCGCGAAGGAGGTCAGGGCGAGCAGGGCGGCGGATCTAATCATGGTGTGACTCCTGGGAAAGGGCCTGAATGGCCTAGAAAAGTGCATCTTGCGTAAAAGCGAAGATAATTAAATTGATTCCAAGTGCCATCATTAAAGCGTTTGTATAGATTTATCAAACGTCTAATAATTAATTTAGACACTTGTGACCTACGGGCTGAATGGGCTGTGAAACGGTAAGCGCCCCGCCGATCGGCGGGGCGCTTACCGAGGTGGACGAACTTAGTTCCGGGGGATCCAGGTGAGGTTGGAAGGCCCCTTCGGCGTCTCCCACGGGGTGCGGGTGACCTCCACGGGGCCGACGGTGCCGAGGATGGAGGGGTCGAGCAGCTTGGGGTTGATCGCCAGCTCCCAGTTGGTGCCGGCGCCCAGGGCGAAGGCACAGCCGTTCTTCAGGGCCGCCGAGGTGGTTCCGAAGGCCGGAATGTT
>CAIRAS010000050.1 GCA_903876615.1 uncultured Holophagaceae bacterium | reverse complement strand
CTGGCTCAGCCGCTTCACCGGGTAGATCACCAGGGGGCCGGCCAGGAACAGGGTGAGGCTCAGCTGCCAGTCCATGTAGAGGACCGTGGCCAGCATGGTGACCGCCACGCAGACCTCGCGCACCGCCTCGGCCAGCTGGTTGCTGGCGATGCCCTGCACGGCGCCCACGTCGCTGATGCTGCGGGTGATCAGCTCGCCGACCGGGTGCTTCTGGAAGAAGGCGGGCTCCTGGGCGAGGAAGTGGGCGAAGAGCCGCTCACGGAGGGCCTGGGTGGCCCGGATGCCGCTGCGGACCATGAGCAGGGTGCCGGAATAGGTGAATAGCCCCTTCATGGTGAAGAGGGAGACCAGCACCAGCGGGACCAGCAGGCCACTGCTGCGCAGGGCCGACGCCTCGGGCAGGCGGGAGAGGGCCCAGGCGCGCAGGTGCTCCAGCTGGACGAAGAGGCCCTGCTGCCCGGCGGGCAGGACATGGACCTTGCCGTCATCGAAGACGAACTTGATGGAGGCAATCAGCGCCCCCTGGCACAGCCCAGCCAGGAGGAGCAGCAGCGATGCCCCCGCGATGGTGGGCGCGTGGGTGCGGAGGTGATCTTTGAAGAAGCGCAGGAGTCGGGACATGTTCGACTCCAGCTTAGAGCCTCTTCGCGGCTTCCGGCTATTCGACCGTCACTGTCACGGTGCTCTTGCTGTCGTCCAGGCTGAACAGCTCGGTCCCCTTGGGGGCGTTCAGCGCCTGGTCCATGATCCGGTCGAGGTCGACGCCCTTGCCCTTGGCCTGGCGTAGCTGCTCGTCCGAGAGGTAGCCGCCCACGGCCCGGGCGAGGCCCAGGGCCAGGCGTACCGTGAGGACCTCGGGCTTGTCGCGCTCCTTGATGCGCACCACCAGGAAGCGGCCCTGGGCGGGACCGGCGGCCTGGGGCTGGGCGCCCATGCCGAGGAGGGCCAGGCGGCAGGCCTCGGAGGAGACGCTTGCGTTCAGCCCGGCCTGCAGCACCGGCACGGCCCGGCTGTCCCGGCGCTTGGCGAGCTGCAGAGCCGCGGCGACGCGGACCTCCTCACGCTCGTCCGCAAGGGCGCTGACCAGCCCGGGGGTGGCGGCGGGGTTGTCCCACTGGCGGATGCCCCAGCACCGCACGCGGTTGAGCCGGGCCTCCTTGCCGAGCATGCGCTGGTCGGGGTGCCGCGCCAGGAACTCCGTGTAGGCGTCGATGGCCTCATCCCACCGCCGGTCCTGCTCCAGGCTGGCGGCCAGCCAGTAGCGCGCGTCGGCGGCCCTGGTGGAGGCGGGGAACTCACGCAGCAGGGTCCGGTAGGCCTGCGCCGCCTCGTACCAGCGCTGGGCATAGCGCAGGTCCCGGCCCTGCAGGAACAGGTGCTCAGCATGGTTCTCGGGGGCGACGGCGAGGGCGGGCTCCGGCGCCGCAATCTCCACCACCGCCGGAACCACCAGCAGGAAGACTGGCATCATGCGCCGTCTCCCCGGAGGCGGCGTTCCATGCGCTCGGACTCGGTCTCAAGGTTGTGGGCCGCGGCCCACTGGCGCAGGGCCTGGGCCCGTTCCACGGGTAGGCAGTTGTCTTCGAAGACAACCTCCGAGAGCCAGGCGTGGAGGCTGGCGCGGATCACTTCTGCCTCCTGGAGGGGTGCGCCTTGGGCGGCGAGCTGGTGGCTGGCCTCCAGCAGCGTCAGGGCCATCTCGCGCTCCTGGCGACGGTCCTCCTCGCCCTTCCGGCACAGGTTTGGGTTCTGCTCGAAGTCCTGGAGGAGGGTGGTGCTCTGGCGGAAGAAGGCGATCCAGGCGCGGTCCTGGGTCCGCTTCTGGGCCAGGGACTCGAGGCGGGCGGTATCCCGGGCCTGGGCCCGGATGGACTGGATTCGTTGGACCGTGAAGGCGGCGGGGAGGAGGGCCACCAGCAGGACGGCGGCGGCGGCGAGGCTCCAGGAACCCGTCCAGCGGGCCCGGGGGGGCGGCGCCAGCTCGGCCGCCAGGTCCGCGCCATGGCAAGTCAGGGCCAGGTGGAGTTCCAGCAGGTCCGCCAGCTCCGCCTGGGCCGCGGAATCCTCGGGCCAGAGCTCGGGCTGCTCAAGGAGCTCGTACAGCCGGGCCTCGTCCAAGGGACTGGCGTTGGCGCGCTGGGAGTCGGAGGGGGCGGTCATGGCTGGGGTCCAAGGTTCTTGCGAAGTTTCTGGAGGCTCTGGAACAGGGTGGCTTTCACGGTCCCCTCGGCGCACCCGAGCTCCTGGGCGATCCGCTTCACGGGATGCTCATGCACGTAGTAGGCGGTCACCATGGCCCGCTGGCGGGGGGTCAGGCCCTCCAGGGCTCCGCGCAGAGCCTGAAGTCGCCGGCTTTGGTCCACGGATTCCCAGGGTGAGGCTTGGTGGGGATCAGGTGCGTCAAAGGTCTCGGGAGGGGATACCTCTCGTCCTCTTCTACGCAGGTGGTCCGTCGCTGCATTAGCCGCCAATGTAAAAAGCCAGGCAGCCACCGGCCGACCCTCTTCAAAACGTTGACAATGCTGGAGGCACTTAAGAAAAACCTCCTGAGCGAGCTCCTGCACGACCCCGGCCTCGCCCTGGAGCCGCCGGTGCAGAAAGGCGAAAAGGGGTCGCTCGAACCGGGCCATGAGGTGGGCGAGAGCTTCCTCCCGGCCGGCCTTGAGCTGGGCCATCCAGTACTCGGGGGTGGGGTCCTCTGGCGCCGTGAAGCCGCCGCCCGCAGGGAGGGAGAGCGCCGAACTCATGCCTTGGGGCCTCGGCTCAGGGTCGGGAAGGTGAGCCCGGACTGGCCCAGCTTCTCCATCACCAGCTTGAGCTGCTCGGTGGTGAGGTTGCAGCGCAGGCCCACCCGCCGCTTCTCCTGCAGCAGCTCCGGGGCCGAGCCGGGCGTGGACTGCACGGCGTTGGCTGCCGCCACCAGGCGCTGCAGCCAGGGTGCCACCTGGTTGATGCCCTCGGGGGTGCCCGCCAGGGCCAGCTCGAAGTGCACGGGCTGGCCCGGCTCGGCCGCTGGCGTGATGCTCCAGAAGAGGGCCTTGACGCCCTGGGGCAGGTCCTTCATGAAGCTGCCTTCAAGGTTTTGGCGCAGGGTCCCCAGCAGGGCCTCCGGCTGGATGAAGCCCTGGAAGGGCGCGCGGGGGCTGATCCACTCAGCGGCCAGCGCCGCGTCCGGCTGGGCACTGAGGCCCTCCTTCGCGGCCATGCGGGTCAGGGCCTCCAGAGCGCCGATCCAGATCTGGCCCTTCTCGTCGCTGGCAGCCCGGATGTGGGCCTTGGTGCCCTGGGACTCGAAGTCGAGGATGACGTGCAGGGGCCAGTCCCGGCCCTGGAGGCGGAGGCTGCCCTCCTGGGGGAAGGACTCGGCCAGGGCCGCCACCAGGGCGGCGGGCTCCTTGAACTGATTGAGCTGGATCACGACATGCTGAAGCCCCTTCTGCAGGGTGGCCTCCGTCTGCTGGGGTACGCCGACAACATGGAAGGTCACCCGGCCGGTCTCGGTGCGGGGGTTGATGTGGGCCTTCTGCAGGAAGAGGTCCAGGGCCCGCTCGACCATGGGGTCGCGGCCGAGGAGACCCTGGACCTCCTTGTGGGTCAGGACCCAGCCCGCCTCGCCGCTAAAGGCAAGCACGCTGTCCACAGGGGCGGACTGCACCCACCCCGGCACCCGCACCTTGGGTCGGCAAGAGCTGGCAAAGGGCAGGCACACCAAAGCCACCGCGGCGGGAATCAGCATGACTGCGGGGCGTCGCATGGGGGCTCCTGGAGGGGCTACGCAGGGGCGGCCTGAATGTTTATTCCAATCAGCCCAAGGCCCGGAGGGCGGCGGGCAGGTGGGGGCTGCGCTGAATCTGCTGCTGTTCTGCCTCGGAGAGCAGGCCCCAGATCCTCAGGGCGGAGTCCCGGGGGGTCTTGGGGTTCAGCAGCAGCTCGGACATGATCGCGGCGTGGGCCATGAGCACCGGGTGGCCCGCGATCTGGCCGAGCACGCTGCGGGGCGTGAGCTTATTCCGGGCCAGGCGCAGGAGGATGCCTGGATCCAGCTGACGGTCGGCGACCATCCGGAGGAGGGTCTCCTCGTCCTGCAGCACCTCCTGGGGCAGGTGGCGCATGAGCTCGCCGCCAGAGGTGCGCAGGGCGGTGATGCGGTCGGCCACGGGCAGGCCCAGGTAGAGCGAGCGGAGTGTCTCGAGGGCCCGCCGCTTGACCTCCAGGTGCAGGACCCGGGGATCCCGCAGGACCTCGATGGTGGCCTTGATGCCAGCCAGTCGGCCGAGGAGGCGGAGGGCCGAGGGCTCGGAGAGTCCGGGGTGGTGGACCAGGGCCTCGACCACCAGGGGATCCTGGGACCAGAGCAGGTGCCCGGCCACCACCTCGGCGCGCTCCCGGGAGAAAGCTGGGAGGGTGGAGGCCAGCAACCGCGGGGTCAGGGCCGGGTTCTCCAGGGCAAGCCGGAAGACCTGCGGATCGGGGTCCTTCAGCACCTGGCTGAGCTGCTCTTCCTGGGTGGCCTGGGTGGCGAGGAAGGCCCGCTCCTCCAGGGTGGCCCAGCGGCCCTCTTCGCCTCGCTCCGGCAGGGCAGAGGCGAAGCCCGAGCGCTGCCGCTGGAGGCGGTCATAGAAGTACTTCACCACGCGGAGGAGGTGCGGCGCGTGGCGCTTCGCCCAGAAGGTGACGAACTGGTACTCGCTCTCGTCCAGCTGGGTGAACAGGCTCACGATCCGCCGCAGGCTCGAAGGGTCCTTGGCGCCCAGCTCCAGGACCGCCACCAGGTGCTGGGACAGGGCGGTCCGCCGGCTCAGGTCGCCGGGGCTTCCGGGGGCCTCCTGCAGGCTCTGCCGCACGGGATCCCGGAAGTACCAGCGGGCCTCGGCGTAGACCTCCTCGAAGAAGGTGGCCTCGTCGGACTGGGCCAGGGCCTGGCAGACCAGGTCCTCAGACACCATCGGGTTCTGCAGGGCCGCGTGGCGAAGCTCTGGATCCGCGTCCACCAGAAAGGTGAGCAGCTCGTCGGGCTGCGCGGTCTGCCGCGCCTGGTCGAGCCGCTGGGGACGGTCGAGGCCTTTCGCCACGAGTTGGTCAGGCAGGGGGTCCGGCAGGGCCGCCAGGGCCTCCCAGTCCGGATGCTCGGGCGGCAGGGCCGGCAGCTCCTGGGTGGTTCCCGTGGCGCTGACCGTCTTGGCCAGCTGCTTTGCGAGGAGCTTGGCGACGGGCTTCAGGCCGACGTTGAGCTGGGAGTAGAGGGCCTTCACGGATTCGGCGCGCTCGGCCTTCTCCTCGGCGGGAGCCTTGTCCATCTCCCGCATCTGATCGAAGAGCGACACGACCATTTCCAGATCGCGGCGAATGGCCTCCGGGGTGGCCTCATTCTCGGCCACGCCGAGCAGGATGGGCCAGTGGGCCAGCCAGTGGGGGGTCCGGGCCATGACCGTGAGCAGCCTTGGCGAGGCCAGGGTGCGGGCCAACCCCTCGAGCATGCTGATCTGGCTCTCGGAGGGGAGCTGCGAGCGCACCAGGGCCAGGTGCCTGAAGTGGACCCTCTCCGCCTCGCCAAGGGACTCCAGGAAATCGGATTCCCGTGTGGTCACGGCCCCTCCCGGATCAGGCGCAGGTGGCCTGGAGGAAGGCCAGGAGGCGGGGGTCCTGCCGGAACAGCACCGCATCCACCAGCCCGCCCTTCAGGCTTGGGTGCGAGGACAGCGCCTTCAGGTGGGCGGGAACGGTGAGGCTGCCGCCCATGATCAAGGGCAGGCCCGTGGCCGCCGCGAGCTCGTTGGCGGTCTGGAAGTCCGGGACGGCGGCGGCATCCTCGGGGATGTCCACGAAGAGCAGGCGGCGGAAGCCGTAGGCCTTGGCCCGCTGCGCCAGCTCCAGGGCGCTCATGGGAGTGGTGTCCACCCAGCCGGAGCGGTGGACTTTGCCCCCCCGGGCATCGATGGCGGCGACCAGGTTGTTCTGGAAGCGGGCCATGAGCTGCTCGGCCACCATCGGGGACTTGTGGAGGATGGTGCCGGCCACCAGCCAGCTGGCGCCGAGATCGAGGAAGAACTGAGCCTGGTCGGAGCTGCGAATGCCCCCCGCGACCTGGAGGCAGACCTTCCGGTCCCGGGCCCGGCAGCGCTGGAGGACCTGGCCGATGATGTCGCGGTTGTTGCCCTTGCCCAGGGCCGCATCGACATCCACTAGCGCCAGGCGGGTGGCACCCTCGTCGATGAGGCGGTCAGCCAGCTCCTGCGGGCTTTCCTCGCAGGACGCCACGCCCCTTGCGGTGGAGACCACACGGCCGTTCTGGAGGTTCAAGGTAGGGTAGATCTTCAAGCGCTCACCTTGGGCGACAGGCCAATGGGAGTGTAACGCATCAGGAGGGGGACCGCGCCGCGATCAAGTCCAGCAGCTTCCGGGCGGCATCGCTTTCGGCCCGCTTGCGGGTGAGGCCCTCGGCCTCGGTCGCAAGCTCGCCGATGGCGGCTCGCATGGTGAAGCGGGGGGCGTGGCCGGGCCCGGCCTGCCCCACCTGGACATAGACCGGAGCGGCAAGGCCGAGCCGGGCCGCCGTTTCCTGGAGGTGGGTCTTGGGATCCCGCTGGGTGAGGGTGTCGGCCCGGGCAGCCTGGACGTCCTCCCGGAAGCGCGCCTCGACCAGGACCTTCACGGTGGCCCCAGCATCGGCGCCAGCGGCCTGGGCATCGAGGTAGATGGCTGCGAGCAGGGCCTCCAGGGCATCTGCCAGGGGCTTGGGACCCATGGGTGGGGCTTTGCGCGGGTGGGCGGCACTCAGGAGCTGGTCCAGGCCCAGGTCCAGGGCCCAGGCCGCCAGGGATTCCGTGCAAACCAGCAGACCCCGCAGCTTGCTCATGGGGCCCTCTTGCCATTCTGGGTGGGCTTCGAAGAGGATCCTGGCCATCGTGAAGTTGAGCAGGGCATCCCCCAGGAACTCCAGGCGCTGGTTGTCCTGCCCCTTGGTGGCCGAGGCATGGGTGAGCGCCTCCACCAGGAAGGCCCGGTTCGAGAAGGTGTAGGCCAGGCGGGTTTCAAGAGCATCCTGGCCGCTGGTCTGCCTGGCGCGCATCAGTCCCCGAGGTCGGAAGGCAGCTTCCCGCTGAGCCGCGCCTGATTGAGCACGGACCTGAAGCGGGCGTTGCGGGAGGACATCTGGCCGAGGATCCCCTGGCGACGGGCCTGGTGGAGCGCTTGGTTGAACTCGGCCTGGCGGCCTTGGTCATAGAGGACCACCGCCAGCCAGGCGTGGGCGTTGATGTTGGAGGGATCAGCCTTCAGGGCCTGGCGGAAGCCGTGGATGGCCTTTTCCGGCTGGCTGTCTGCCAGCTGGATCGCCTCGCTGAGGGAGACGTTGCCGAGGTTGAGGCGCTCGTGGACCTCAAGCTTGTTGAGCTTCTCGGCCTGATAGAGTTCCGGCTGCTCGATGGCCTTGGCTACTGGAGCCGGCTTGGCCTTGGCTGCCGCCGGTTCAGGTCGAGGCTCAGACCGGGGTTCGGGTTTGGACTCCGCCTTGGACACCGCTGGGGGTTCCACCTGGGCGGGTCCCGCAGGCACCGGCTTGGGAGCCGCCGGGGACCCCGGGTTCGGGGGGGCCGGGGCTGGGCCCTGTTGCGATGCGGAGGCCGGTTTCGGCTCGGGGCTGGTTGCGCCCTCGGGGAGTGGAGCCCGGCCCCGGAGGGCCCACCAGGAGGTGGCACCCACGCCGACGAGCAGCAGGGCCGCCAGGCCCAGCCACAGGCCCTTGCTCCCGGCGCTGGATGCGGCGGCAGGGCGCGGGGCGACCTCGACGGATGGTGGGGTGGGGGGGGCCGCGGGAACCTGCTGGGTGGCCGCGGAAGGAGGCGGGACCACGGCCGGGGCCGTGGGTGCCGAGGCCTGGAGCCGCGCCGTGGCGTCCTCCACCTGCCCCATCCAGGAGGGATCCTTGGCCGCGCGGAGGGCCTTGGCCAGGTCTTCCGCCGTCTGGAAGCGCTCGTCGGGGTTCTTGCAGAGGGACCGATCCAGCACGGACCGGATCGCAGGGCTGATGCCGTGCAGCTGCTCGAGGTCGATGGGATCTGGCGGCTCGTTCACGATCTTGTAGAGCACTGTGGGTGTGGTGTCGCCCGAGAAGGGCTTCCGGCCGCTCAGGCCCTCGTAGAGCATGACGCCGACGGCGAAGAGGTCACTGCGGGGGTCGGGCTTGCCGGTGCGGATGTACTCGGGCGCCATGTAGCTCACGGTGCCCATGACCATGCCCGTGGCAGTCATGTCGGAGTTGCTGATCTTGGCCACACCGAAGTCCATGACCTTGGCATGGAGGCGCTTCCCGTCTCGCTGGACCCGCACGTTGGCGGGCTTGATATCCCGGTGCACGATGTGCTGCCGGTGGGCGAAACCCAGGCCGTCGCAGACCTGGGCCAGCACTTCCAGGGTCTCCGAGCGGGTGAGGGACTGCTCCCGGAGCAGGTCCTCAAGATCGTGGCCCTTCACGAACTCCATGGCGATGTAGAGGACGCCCTGGTCCTCTCCGAATTCATAGATGGTCACCAGGTTAGGGTGGTTCAACACCCCCGCTGCCCGGGCCTCCCGGGCGAAGCGCTCCTTGGCGTCGCCGCCCTGGGCCGCGGCAGGCAGGATGGTCTTGATGGCCACTTCACGCCCGATGGAGGGGTCGATGCCGAGGTAGACCTCACCCATGGCGCCATTGCCGAGCACGCGCCTGATCTCAAATTTTCCAAGCTTCTCGAACATCGGAGCCCTCTCTGGGCGGCGGCAAGGACAGGGAGACAGCATAGGTCCAGACGGGGCTGCGGCCAAGCTGATTGGATTATTACCGCAGGACAATCCTCCATCTGGGACTAGCGTCCCGGTCCGGAACGTGCAAACTAGGTAGCACTCCCGGAGCCTCAGTGCCCGAAGTTCGTCTGCGCCATTTCTTGCCGGCCCTCATGGGATCCCTCTACCAGCAGGAAGCGGTGGGGGAGTTGGTGCTGGAGCAGAACGATGGAACCCGGCGGCTCCACTGGATGAACGGCGAGCTCCATCACCTGAGCAGCGATGCGGTGGGCGAGCAGTTCGGGAACTTCCTGATCCGTCGGGGCGTGCTGGACATGGCCTCCCTGAAGGAGCTGCTGGACGACAGCGAGGGCGCACGAGTGGGGGATCGCGTCGTGCAGTGGGGGCTCCTGACGGCCCCGGAGCGGGACGAACAGCTCCACGAGCTGCTGGGCTCGGTGCTGCTGCATGCCATGGAGCATCCCATCCTCCGTATGACCTGGCTGCCGGCCGCCCCGGGCGCTGGCATCAAGGGTGAATACCAGTTCCACCTGAGCCACCGCCGGCTGGTCTGGGACACCTTTCAGAAGGCGAAGATCGACCGCGAGCTGATCGCGATGTTCCAAAGCGAGCCTGACTGGCGCTGGCAGGCCCGACCGGACCTCCTGGAGTCGCTGAGCGACCTCCCTCTTACACCTACCCTGGCCTACGCGCTGACCCTCCTGGGCACGGAGCCACTGGGCTGCAACACCATCGCATCCCTGGCGGGCCTCCCCCAGGAGGACGCTACCCGACTCGTGGCCACCCTCTGGGCCCTGGGCGGAATCAGGCTTGTGGCAGGGGCCCTGCCCCTCATGCCCATCGAACCGACACCCGCTCCACCTGTCGTGATCGAGCCGCCACCCAGGCACCTCCCTCCGCTCGAGGTCGAAGACGAGCTCGAGGCGGAGCCCGAGTTCCTGGTGGAGCCCGAGCCGGAACCCGAGCCATTCCTGCTGGCCCAGGAAGACCTGCTGCCTGCCACGCCGTCCAGGCCCTTGCCGCCCCTGACTGCGGAGGTGCTGCCGCCATCGTCCCCGTCGATGACACAGGAGCCCCTGGACGAGGAGGCCCTGGCGCCCCAGGAGCGCGCCCGCCGGTTGCTCATCAAGGCCAAGTCCTATGTGATGCAGGAGCGCACCAGCGAGGCCATCCGGGCCCTGGAGCAGGCCATCAAGCTAGACGGGGAGTCCCCGGCGGCCTTCGAGACTTGGTTGCTGCTTGGGCGGCTGCGCATCAGCAACCCGGCCTGGTCCACCCGCGCCATCGAGGCCCTCCAGGTGGCCTCCCGCCTCAACCCCCGGGCCGCTGAGCCCTGGGCCCTCATGGGCGACCTTTATCATCGCAAGGGCTTCCGGGCCAATGCCCAGGGCTGCATCCGCCGGGCGCTGGAGCTCGACCCCTCGGTGGCGGTACCAGCAGGATGGTCTCGGCCGGAACCGGTGGAAGACCCTGCCCGCGTGGGCCAACCCGGCCTGATGGGCAGGCTGCGGGGTATATTCGGGCGCGACAAGGAGTAGGTCGCCAGGCTCCGTACCGTCAGAGGGTGGTGCCGATCTCCCGGAGGTTCAGCAGCCGGGCATGGTCGGGGTAGACCTTCAGGCCCTGGTCGAGTATCAGCCGCCCCTTGCTGAGCTCGCCGCTCTTCATGAGGAACCCTGCCACCAGGGCGTGCCAGATGCCGCCCCCGCCGTTCGGGATCACCGCCAGGGCGGCCCAGGCGTCCAGCGCGGCCTGGGCTTCCAGCCCCAACTGGAGGTCGAGCTTGACCTGGCGCTCGCGCAACCCTGGGTCCCGTGGGCAGACTGCGATGCTCTGCTTGAGGGTCGTCTGGGCCTCCTCGATCCTGCCGATATTGAGCTGCACCTCGGCCAGGGCCAGCCTCGGGGCGGGCAGTTCCGGGTGTGCATGGACGAACCGCTCGAGCATCTTCAAGGCTTCCTTGGGGCGCCCCGTCTGGGCCAGCGAGATGGCCAGACGGGTCTGCGCCAGGGGATGCTTGGGATTGCCCAGCAGCACCTTCTTGAAATAGGGGATGGCTTCCGCGGGTCGCCCCGTCTCCTGGAGCGCCAGGGCGACCGTGGTCAGCACCGAGGGGGTTGGTCGCGACTGGAGGCCCAGGAAGGTTTCGCCCGCCTGGATGACCAGGTCCCAATCCCGGGCCGTGGCGGCCTGGATCATCACGTTGAACCAGGCCTGGCTGTTCCTCGGGTCCGCTTCCGCCTGGGCCCGGGCCATCCGCAGGTAGCGGATCTTCTTCTCCTCCTCGCGGGCAAAGTCCACCTTTCCGAAGTGGTGGATGACGGCGTCAAGGGTGCCCACCGGCAGCTTCCGCTGCAGAAAGTAGGTGGCCAGCAGCTCGTGGATGCGCCCCTCGAAGCGCAGGTCCGGGAACCGCCGGCTCAGTCGGACCGAGGGGAAGTCCGCGTAGTGGCCGTACTCCGAGCCCTCCTGGTAGGCGGTGTCGTTGGGGCGGATGATCTGGTCGAGCATGACGCCGCTGGCATCCAGGAAGTAGCTCCGCAGGGTGAGGAAGTAGCCCGCAGGGCCATCCTCGGTGCAGGCCTTCCGGATGAGGGCGTGATCCAGGGCGTCCACGGACTCGTCGCCGTCGAGCACCAGCACCCAGTCTCCCGTGCAGTGACGCAGGCTCTCATTCCGGGCGGCGGCAAAATCATCGATCCAGGCAAAGTGGGCAACTTTAGCCCCGAAGGACGTGGCGATGGCTACGGTGTCGTCGGTGGAGCCCGTGTCCACCACCACCATTTCGTCCACGAGGCCCTGGACCGACCGCAGGCAGCGTGCCAGGTTGGCGTTTTCATTCTTGACGATCATCGCCAGGGAGAGGGTTGACATGAGGCCGATCATACCGTCTAGAAAAAAAGGTTAAAGGTCTTGTGTTACAAAGCCGAAACATCGTTCGACGGGGATGTACCCCGCCACCCACCCGGCAGCACGGACGCTGCCCTAACCGCATCACGGAGGATGCAATGGCTTCAATTCTCAACAACGTCGCCGCTCTGGGGGCCAGCCGTCAGCTGTCCGCCACAGAAACGGGTCTCCAGAAGACCATCAAGCGGCTCACCACCGGCAAGCGCATCAACTCGGCTGCCGACGACGCGGCCGGGCTCGTGATCAGCAACAAGCTGTCCACCGATGTCCGCACCGCTGCACAGGGTCGGCGCAACGCCAACGATGGCGTGTCCTACCTTCAGACCGCTGACGGCGTGCTGGACGAAGTCACCAACCTGCTGCAACGGGCGGCAGAGTTGGCTCAGCAGGCCACCAGCGGCACCTCGGGTGCGGACTCCAGCACAGGCAAGATTGCCTTGAACGCGGAGTTCCAGAGCATCATCACGACCCTGGCCGACATGCAGAACAAGACCACCTTCAACAGCGCCAGCGTGTTCGGGGGTGCCGCCATCTCGGTCTCCCTGGGCGGCTTCTCGTCTGTCGCGCTCTCGGTGGGCACCTTCGCCACCCTCTCCGCCACCACCGACGTCCTGACCACGGCGGCAGGCGCCACCACCGCCGCCAATGACGTCAACACGGCCCTCAACACCATCGGCACCCTGCGCGGCGCGATCGGCGCGAACTCCCAGCAGCTGAGCAGCATGGCCAACACGCTGGGCATCGAGGTGGAGAACTGGACCGCCGCCTCCAGCCAGATGAAGGACGCAACCATCTCCGATGAAGTTGTGAGCTTGTCGAAGTTCCAGATCCTGAACTCGTCGGGGATCAGCGCCCTCGGCCAGTCGAATCAAGCCAGTCAATCGATTTTGTCCCTCCTCAGGTAGGCGGGTCGGATAGGTAGGTCCCAGGGGGGTGGGCACACCCTGCCCCCCTGGTTCTCAGGAAAGGAGGTTTGTGATGGCTGATCAGGTCAATGCGACAGGTGGCTTGGCACCCAGCATTCCCTTGGCTCTCCCGGTTGCTCCAAAGCCACTCCCGATGGCGGCCAAGTCACCCCCTGCCAAGGCGGCAGGGGCTCCCGCCCCTCTTGTCGCGGAACGGGCCGTGCCCACGAGCGCGAGCATCGACGCCGCTGTTACCGACTTCAAGGCCTTCCTCTCCCAGGCCAACTCCGACCTGGAATTCCAGGTCGACAAGGGAACGGGCCGCGCCTACTTCCGAGTCGTGGACTCCAAGACCAAGGAGGTGATCATCCAGGTTCCTTCCGAGGAGACCCTGGCGATGGCGCGCAAATTGCGCGCGTTGGCAGACACCAAGGGCGCCTCTGGCGTCCTCGTGGACAAGCAGGGGTAGGCACTCCGGGCAGAAGGAGGTTTTCCATGGCATCCGCACTCAGCTTCCAGGGTCTCTCGACGGGTCTGCAGACGGACACCTTGGTGAATGCCATCCTCACCCAGGAAGGGCAGCCTCTTCAGCGTTTACAGGATCGCCAGACCCTCAACACCAAGCGCCTTGCCGCCCTCCAGTCCTTCCAGTCGAGCATGAACTCGCTGTCCACGAGCCTTGGTACCCTGGGCAATACCAGCTTCGATGCCCGCACGGTGACCAGCACCGACAGCAACGCTACCTACGTAACCGCCTCTGCCACGGGCAGCGCATCGGGCAGTTATGACCTAAAGGTGGCCCAGACGGCGACCAAGGGTCGCATCGCTCCGACGATGGTCGGAGGGCTGCCGACCAATCTTGCCGTGGCGGATCCCCTGGCGACGGCGGTGTTCACGCCCGCAGATGGGACAGCCACCTTCGCCATCAAGGGCACGGATGGCGTGATCAAGACCCTGACCCTCAACAGTGCGAACAATACCCTTTATGGCCTGCGTGACGCAATCAACGCCCTCGGCACGGCCGATCCTGCGGTGGCGGGCTCCAAGGGGTTGGGCGTGACGGCCACGGTGGTGAACAGTGGCTCCGGCACAAACAGGTTCCAGTTGGTCCTGACCGCCAAGGACACGGGTACCGGCACGACAAATGGCGTGGTGACCATTGCGGATGTCACAGACAACGGCGTCGGCGGACTCGCTGTGAACACCCTCGGCATCGCGCATGGCACTGTGGATAGCCTGACGGCCCCGACCACCCTGGCGGGAGGCCTTGGCTCTGGCGCTACCGACACCGCCCAGGACGCCCTCTTCACCGTGAACGGACTCCAGCTCACACGGCAGTCCAACATCGTCACCGATGCCGTGGATGGGGTCACCTTCACCCTGAAGCAGGGTGCCCAGACGACCTCGACCACGCTCACAGTGGCCCAGGACAAGGGCGCGGTGACCTCCGCGGTGCAGGACGTCATCACCAAGTTCAACTCGCTGGTGACGAACTACAAGGCGGCCTCCGTCACGGGTGGGGCCCTGGCCAACGATCCCTCGGTCCGGAGCCTCCTCGCACAGGTGCGCGCGGCGCTCTCGGGTCGGCCGGCCGGCCTGCCTGCGACGGCGACCATCACCTCTGCGGCGGACCTGGGGATCAAAACGAACCGGGACGGCACACTCAGCCTCGATACCACAGCCTTGTCTGCGGCCCTGGACAAGGATCCGGCGGCGGCCAAGCGCATCTTCGCCTTCTCGGGGCAATCCACCAACGGGGTGGTGAGCTTCTACGGCGGAAATAACAAGACCACCACCGGCTCGGTCGGCTTCAAGATCAATTCTTTTGCCAGTGGCGGGGCTGTCTCGGGCACCTTCACTGTGGGCACCACTGACTACACCCTGAGCGGGAGCAATGGCACCCTCACTGGTACCGTAGGCACGCCGCTAGAGGGGTTGATTCTCTCCGTCACTGGCACAGGAAACGGAACCTTGAGCCTCAGCCGCGGCGTCGGTCAGGCCACCCGGGATCTGGTGACAAGCCTCACCGCCACCGGGACCGGCAACCTCTCGTTGATCCTCGCGAGCATCAACACCCAGAACGCCACCCTCGCGAACCAGATCTCCACCGGCCAAGCCCGGCTCGACCGTCGAAAGATCACCCTCCAGGACCAGTTCGCCAAGCTGGAGGCCACCGTGAGCCAGCTCCAGTCGGCGGGCTCGAGCCTCGCTGGCATCCGATAGCTCTCCCGATCTCCCGTGAACGGCCGAGAGGCCCAGGAAGGCACCCATGACCCCCTATGCCAAAGCCAGCGACCAATACCTGACCCAGCGGGTGATGGGTGCCAGTCCAGAGCAACTGGTGGCCCTGCTGCTGGAAGGCGCTCAGCGCTTCCTGGCCCAGGCGACCCAGGCCCTCACGCGCAAGGACTACCCCGCGAAGGGGAGCGCGATCAACCGCGTTACCTCGATCGTCGAGGAGCTGTCGGTCCACCTGGACGTAGAGAATGGTGGAGACCTCGCCCAGAACCTGCTTCGCCTCTACGACTGGTGGGGCCGCGAGATCCTCGAGGCCAGCGCGAGGCTCGACGCCGCCCGGCTGGAGCGAGTCTCCAGGCAGATGGGGGACCTCCGGCAGAGCTGGGAGCAGAGCCATCAGCAACGCATCGGCGTGGCCCGATCCGCGGGCTTCCGGGCGGAGGATCTGGTCGGATGAGCGACGCCGGACTGCTGCGGGAGATCGAGCGGATGGAGGCCTGGCTTCAGGACCCCTCCTCGATGCCAGAGGCTGAAGGTCTGGCTGCTTGGAATCACGCTTTCCAGTCAGCCCTGCTGGTGGCTGAGCGGGGGCCGGGCTGGCCCGAGCTCGTGTCCCGCGCTCGCGCCCTTGGGGAGCGGGTGGCTGAATGCACAACTCTGCTCATCGCCGAGCGGGACCAGGTCCATGCGGAGCTGGAAGCCCAGGCCCGTGGTGACCGTGCCCTGAAGGGCTACGGCGCCGCGGTGCGCTGATCAGGCCGTCCCGAAGAGCCGGTCTCCCGCATCACCTAGACCGGGCAGGATGTAGCCCTTCTCGTTAAGCTGGCGGTCGATGGCACCCACGACGATGGTCAGGTCGGGATGGTCCTTCTGCAGCCGCTCGATGCCCTCAGGTGCGGCCAGGACGGACACCAGCGTGAGCGTGATCGCACCGGCGGACTTCAGCTGCCGCACGGCTTCCGAGGCGCTCCCGCCCGTAGCGAGCATGGGATCGAGCACGAACACGGGACGCGCTTCCAGGAGCGGGGGGAAGTTGCGGTAGTAGGGCACGGGCACCAGTGAGTCGTGGTCCCGGTAGAGCCCGAGGTGCCCAACCTTCGCCGTTGGCAGAAGTTTGAGGAAGGACGGCAGCAGGCCGAGCCCGGCCCGGAGCACGGGCACCAGCACGGGATCCAGCGGCTTGAGCCTGCGCGTGCCCGTTCGCTCAAGGGGCGTTTCCACGACCACCGAATCTGTCGGCAGATCGCGCGTCGCCTCGACGGCGAGCAGCAGCCCGACTTCTTCCGTGAGCGCGCGGAACAAGCTGCCGGGCGTCTTCCGGTCGCGGATGAGTGAGAGCTTGTGGTGGACGAGAGGGTGGTCGAGCAGGTGGACCGTCATGGGGTACCTCGGCATCGGATTCATCAAGTGTCGCGCACTGCGGGGTCTCGAACAGCGGAAAAGAATGAGCACTCGGCGAGGCAGTAGCGTCAAAAAAAATGAAGATTTTTTGTTTTTTGCTGTTGACCTCATCCAGATCGCTGGTTTCATGTTGAATCAGAGGGAAAATGCCCGGTGATCTTCCGCATAGGGCCAGCAGTGAGGTATCTGAGATTTGGAGCGTGGTAAATGCTAAAGAAAGTCGCCATCTTTAAGGCCCTTGATGTGGAAATCAAGAAGCAGAGGGGCCCCGTGGCGGTGAAGGACGGTTACAAGGGTCACCACTCTCTGAAAGAGGAGCTCAGCCAGCCTGGAATCACCATCTTGGGTGAAGTTGCCGGAGGAGATCCGGGACGTGGGCAGGTCCGGGAAGCCTACAAAGCCTCCACCCACGCGAAGAGTTTGGCTGAGAACGGGGCCCGGGCCCTGTCGGTCGCCACGGACAAGTTCCTCTATTTCGGCGATGACAAACACCTCTCCGAGGTGCGCGCCCAAGTGAAACTGCCCCTGATCCGCCGTGAATTCATCTTCGAGGAGTACCAGGTCGAGGAGAGCAAGATCCTCGGTGCCGACGCCATCTTCCTGATGCCGGCGCTCCTGGCCCAGGACCGCCTCCAGACCCTCCTGAAGTTCGCCACCAGCAAGGGGCTAGACGTAGTGGTGGAGGCCACCTCCGAGGCCGAGCTGCAGCGCGCCCTCGAGGCCGGGGCCGACATCATCTGTGCCGTGGGCCGCAACCTCGACACCTGGGAAGCGTCCTGGGAACAGGCCGTGGCGCTCGTCAAGAAAGTCCCCAAGAGCTGCCTGAAAATGATCGAGGGCGGCATCCAGCGTCTGGAGCAGATCAAGCAGGCGGAGGCCCTGGGTCTCCACGGCCTTCTGATCGGCGACGCCCTCCTCGATGACTACTATCCCGGCAAGCGCCTGGCCCAAATCCTGGCAGGCGTGGAGCCCCCGAAAAAAGCCGCGAAGCCCAAGGGCAAGACCGGCTCTGCCGCAGACGCGGCGCTAGCCCCCACGGCCG
>CAIRAS010000049.1 GCA_903876615.1 uncultured Holophagaceae bacterium | reverse complement strand
TGGAGGTGCTTCTCCAGCCAGGCGACGGTCTCCGCGTCCAGGTGGTTGGTGGGCTCGTCCAGCAGCAGGATGTCCGGCTGCTGGAGCAGGAGCCGGCACAGGGCGACGCGGCGACGCTCGCCGCCGGAGAGCACGCCGATCTTGGTCCCAGGGTCGGGGCAGCGCAGGGCGTCCATGGCCTGGTCCAGGCGCGAGTCCAGGTCCCAGCAGTCGTGGGCGTCGATCTTCTCCTGGAGCTCGCCCTGCTTGGCCAGCAGGGCATCCATGTCCGCGTCGGGATCGGCGAACTGCTCGCTGATGGCGTTGTAGGCCTTTATCCAGCCCACTTGCTCGGCGGCGCCCTCCTCCACGATCTCCAGCACGGTCTTGTCGGGGTCGAGCTGCGGCTCCTGGTCGAGGATGCCCGTGGTGTAGCCCTTGCTGAGCACGGCCTCGCCGTTGAAGTCCTGGTCCACGCCCGCCATGATCCGCAGGACCGTGCTCTTGCCGGATCCGTTGAGACCCAGGACGCCGATCTTCGCGCCGTAGAAGTAGCTGAGGGAGATGTCCTTGATAACCGGCTTGTTGTTGTAGATCTTGCTGACCCGCATCATCGAGTAGATGATCTCGGGCTGCTCGGTGACCGGACGGGAGGAAGGCTTCGCCATGTGTTTTGCCCGAAAAGGGTGATTCTATCGCGCTTCCCCGTTCGGGTCGCGCACCCGGCTACCAGAGCACCCCTGGTCTGCGCCCACGAAAGAAGAATGCAAGCCCTTGCGCGGACTTGTTCTCGTTTGTATTTTTAATTGCTCCTTCCCTTGGGTGGACTGTTATTGATCTATTCAATCCTGCCGCTCGGAGGCCCCCGTGAACCAGGTGGTGGCACGTTTCCAGGATGGCAAGACCCTGAAGGGCCTGACCAACGACTTCCTCCCCACCAAGGATGTCTTCCACGTCGCGCTGGCAGAGACCGCGTCCAATGCCAAGCCTCTCGAGGTGAAGGTCGCGGAGCTGAAGGCCCTCTGCTTCGTGCGAAGCCTGGGAGGCGACCCCCAGCACCACAAGACCAACGAGTTCCCGCCCTTTGCCAGTGCCGCGGGCCGCAAGGTGGAAGTCACCTTCCGGGACGGCGAGGTCATGCTGGGGACCACCCAGGGCTACCAGCCGAGCCGACCGGGGTTCTTCGTAGTCCCCGCGGATCCCCTCTCCAACAACGAGCGCTGCTACGTGGTGGCCACCTCCGTGAAGAGTGTGCGCTGCCTGTAGCCAGACAAGCCAAGGCCCCGCGCCTTGGCAGCGCGGGGCCTTGAATCAGGGAGCCTAGTCCAGGTTGGCCTGGGCGGCGGCAAGGGTGGCGATGGGCACACGGTAGGGGCTGCAGCTCACGTAGTCGAGCCCGACCTTGTGGAAGAACACCACGCTGCGGGGATCGCCGCCGTGCTCGCCACAGACACCAAGGTGGATGTCGGGACGCGCGGCACGACCCTTTTCGCAGGCGATGCGCACCAGCTCTCCGATCCCCTCCTGGTCCAGGCTCTGGAAGGGGTCGTCCTCCAGGATCTTCTTGCCGACGTATTCCGGCAGGAAGCTGCCGGCATCGTCGCGGCTGAAGCCGAAGCCCATCTGGGTGAGGTCGTTGGTGCCGAAGCTGAAGAACTCGGCTTCCTGGGCGATGCGGTCGGCGGTGATGGCAGCGCGGGGGATCTCGATCATGGTGCCGATGGGGCAGGCGAACTGGGTGCCGCGCTCCTTGTTGACCAGCGCAATCTCGTCCACCATCTCGGCCTTGGTGAAGGCCAGTTCCCGCACGGTGCCGATGAGGGGCACCATGACTTCGGGCACGGCCTTGATCCCCTTGGCGGTCACGTTGAGCGCGGCCTCGGCAATGGCGCGGACCTGCATCCGGATGATCTCAGGGAAGGTGATGCCGAGACGGCAGCCACGGTGGCCCATCATGGGATTGAACTCGTGGAGCTGCGCCACGCGGCGCTCCACGATGGCGAGATCCACGCCGAGCACCGCGGCCATTTCCCGTTTGCCGGCTTCATCCTGCGGCAAGAACTCGTGGAGCGGAGGATCCAGCAGACGGATGTTCACGGGCAGGCCGTCCATGGCCTTGAAGATCCCTTCGAAGTCCTCGCGCTGCATGGGGAGCAGCTTGGCCAGGGCCTTCTTGCGACCTTCGGCGTCCGAGGCGAGGATCATCTCCCGCACGGCGATGATGCGGTCGCCCTCGAAGAACATGTGCTCCGTGCGGCAGAGGCCGATGCCCTGGGCGCCGAAGGCGCGGGCCACGGCGGCGTCATGCGGGGTATCAGCGTTGGTGCGCACCTTGAGGCGCTTGGCCGCGTGGCTCCAGGTCATGATCTTGGCGAAGCGCTGGTAGAGCTCGCTGGCCTCGGCCTTCAGACTCCCGTCCACCAGCACCTGGTTCACCTCGGAGGGATGCGCGCTCAACTGACCTGCGAACACTTCCCCGGTGGAGCCATCAATGGAGATCCAGTCCACACCGGCCTTAAGCTCCCGGCTGCCGACGCGCACGATGCCCTGCGCGAGGTCGATCTGCAGGGCAGAGGCGCCGCAGACGCAGGGCTTGCCCATGCCGCGGGCCACCACGGCCGCGTGACTGGTCATGCCGCCGCGGGCCGTGAGGATGCCCTCGGAGGCCACCATGCCGGAGATGTCCTCAGGACTGGTCTCGATGCGGACCAGCACCACAGGACCTTCCTTGGCCAGCTTCTCGGCGGCATCCGCCGTGAGGGCGATGCGCCCCGTGGCTGCGCCGGGTCCGGCATTCAGACCCTTCGTCAGCAGCTGTCCTTCGTGGCGGAGACGGTCCTTCTCGCGAGGGTCGAAGACCGGCGCGAGCAGCTGCGAGAGGCTGTCCGCATCGATGCGCCGCAGCGCGGTGTTGCTGTCGATGAGACCCTCATCCACCAGGTCGATGGCGATGCGGATGCCGGCCATGGCCGTGCGCTTGCCGTTGCGGGTCTGGAGCAGGTAGAGCTTGCCACGCTCAATGGTGAACTCGATGTCCTGCATGTCCTTGAAGTGGTGCTCAAGCCGCTTGCAGGTGGCGTCCAGCTCGGTGAAGGAGGCGGGCATCACTTCTTCGAGGCTCTGCATCCCGGTGCCTGCGGCCTGGGCACGGGTGATGGGCTGCGGCGTGCGGATGCCCGCGACCACATCCTCGCCCTGGGCGTTGATGAGGTATTCGCCGTAGAAGATCTTCTCGCCGGTGGCCGGATCCCGCGTGAAGGCCACCCCCGTGCCGCAGTCGTCGCCCATGTTGCCGAAGACCATGCTCTGCACGTTCACGCCGGTGCCCCATTCATCGGGGATGCGGTTCAGGCGGCGATAGGTGATGGCGCGGCCGGTGTTCCAGCTCTCGAAGACGGCGCGGATGGCGCCCCAGAGCTGCTGCATGGGGTCCTGCGGGAAGGGTGCGCCGGTCTCGTCGAGCACGATGGCCTTGAAGGCGACCACCATGGCCTTCCAGTCCTCGACACTCAGATCCGTATCGAGGTGCTTGCCGAGGCGCTCCTTGGCGCGCTCAAGCTCGGCCTCGAAGAGGCCGTGTTCGACGTTGAGGACGACGTTGCTGTACATCGTGACGAAGCGGCGGTAGGAGTCCCAGGCGAAGCGAGGATTGCCGCTGGCGCGCTCCAGGGCCACCACCGTCTGGTCGTTGAGGCCGAGGTTGAGCACCGTGTCCATCATGCCGGGCATGGAGACCCGGGCGCCGGAGCGGACCGACAGGAGGAGCGGATTTTCCGTCGAGCCAAAACCGCAGCCACGCACGCCTTCCAGCCAGCGCAGGGCCTCCACGATCTCCCCCTGCAGCTCGTCGGTGAGCTTCCTGCCATTGGTGTAATAGGCTCCGCACTGCTCGGTAGTGAGGGTGAATCCCGGGGGTACGGGAATGCCCAGCCCGGCCATCTCGGCGAGGTTGCAACCCTTGCCTCCCAAGAGGTTGCGCATTGCTGCACCCCCCTCGTTGCGGTTTCCCCCGAAGGTATAGACACCCTTGCTCATCAAATCCTCCACACGGAACGTTCAGTATATCCATGACATCCGGATCGGAAATGGAAAAGCCCCCGGGAATTGGGGGGCAGGGTACAAGAAAACAGGCCACCCGTTTCGGGGTGACCTGTCTTGATATAACGTCGCAGCGACCTACTTTTCCACTCCTGTTCAGAGCAGTATCATCGGCCCTCCAGGTCTTAACGGCCGTGTTCGGGATGGGAACGGGTGTGACCCCTGGGGAAAAGCCACGACGAAGGGTAGAAGGGTGATTG
>CAIRAS010000048.1 GCA_903876615.1 uncultured Holophagaceae bacterium | reverse complement strand
TCGCCATCTTCGGAGATGACGCGGACCTCTTGGGCCCGGATGCCGTCGTTGATGCGAGTCTCATTAGGACGAATGGTTCCTCCCCTAGTTGCACAAGGACAAAAAGTCTATCACTTCAATGGTTCCCCGCCAAGCACGGAAAACAGGATCAGCCCTGGCGCTGCCGGACCTCGGTGGCCAGGGAGGCGAGGAAGCCTGCCAGGGGCTGAACCCCCAGGTCGCCCCGATGGCGGTGGCGCACGGAGACCGTGCCCGCCTCGGCTTCGCGATCACCGATGACCAGCATGTAGGGCACCTTCGCCAGCTGGGCTTCCCGGATCTTGGCCTTGAGGCTCTCGTTCCGGAGATCCAGCTCGGCCCTCAGGCCCAGCGCCTTCGCCTGGGCCGCGGCCTCCGTGGAGAAGGCGTGAGCCCGGTCCGTGATCGGCAGGATGGCCACCTGGACGGGGGCCAGCCAGGCCGGGAAGGCGCCGGCGGTGTGCTCCACCAGGATGCCCATGAACCGTTCGAGGCTGCCGAGGATCGCGCGGTGCAGCATGATGGGCTGCCCCTCGCCGCCGTCGGGGCGGGTGTACTTGAGCTCGAAGCGCTCCGGCAGCATGTAGTCCACCTGGAGGGTGCCCAGCTGCCAGGGGCGCTTGAGGGCATCGAGGATCTGGAACTCGATCTTGGGTCCGTAGAAGGCCCCCTCGCCGGGGTTCAGGGTGTAGGGCATGCCGGCCTCGTCCAGGGCCTCAGCCAGTGCCTTTTCGCCGGCATCCCAGACCTCGTCGGAGCCCAGCCGCTTCTCGGGCCGGGTGCTGAGGGCCACGCGCATCCCATCGAAGCCGAAGGTGTCGTAGACCTCCTTCAGCAGCTCCAGGAAGGCGGCCATCTCGGCCTTGATCTGCTCGGGCGTGCAGTAGATGTGCGCGTCGTCCTGGCAGAAGGTGCGGACCCGCGTGAGACCGTGGGTGACGCCACTGCGCTCGAAGCGGTGCAGGCGGCCGAAGTCCGCGTAGCGGATGGGCAGGTCCCGGTAGCTGTGCTTCTGGCTGCCGTACATGATGCAGTGGCCCGGGCAGTTCATGGGCTTGACGGCATATTCCCGCTCTTCCGCGGTAGTGAAGTACATGTTCTCGGCATAGTTGTCGTAGTGGCCGCTGGTCTTCCAGAGCGCCACGTCGAGGATCTGCGGGGTGATGACCTCGCTGTAGCCGTATTTGAAGTAGAGCTCGCGGATGTAGGTCACCAGCTCGTTGTAGACCTGGGTGCCCTTGGGGTGGAAGAAGGGCGAGGCCGGCGCCTCGGGGTGGAAGGAGTAGAGCCCCAGCTCCTTGCCGAGCTTGCGGTGGTCCCGGGCCTTGGCCTCTTCCAGTCGCTTCAGGTGCTCGTCGAGCTCCTTCGAGGAGTGGAAGGCGGTGCCGTAGATGCGGCTGAGCATCTGCCGCTTTTCGTCGCCCCTCCAATAGGCGCCGGCGATGCTGAGCAACTTGAAAGCCTTCAGCTTCGAGGTGCTGGGGACGTGGGGTCCGCGACACAGGTCGTAGAAATCGCCTTGGCTGTAGCCGCTGACGATGTCGCCCTGGGGGATCGTCGCGACGATCTCAACCTTCAGGGGCTCATCGAGTTCCGTGAACCGTGCCACAGCGGCATCCCGCCCCAGGTCCTCCCGGATCACCGGGACGTCCTCGGCCACGATCTTCCGCATCTCGGCCTCAATGACCGGCAGGTCCTCGGGCGTGAAGGGCTTGTCCATCCAGAAGTCGTAGTAGTAGCCGTCTTCGATGGTCGGTCCGATGCCCACCCGGGCCTGGGGGTAGAGCCGCTTCACCGCATGGGCCAGCAGGTGGGCCGTGGAGTGGCGGATCAGTTCCAGGCTCTCGGGGTTCTTGTTGGTGACGATCTCAACCCTGACGCCATCTGCCAGAGGAGCCTTCAGGTCCACCAGGTTCCCATCGACCCGGATCGCCAGGGCGGCCTCGAGCAGGCGTGCACCGATGCCGCCGGCCAAGTCCGCCCCGGTGGCACCCTCGGGCAGCTGCCGGAGAGAGTCGTCTGGAAGTCGAACCTCAATGGGCATGGATTCCTCGAAATACGTAGAATTCTATCGTTCTAAACGGCTCCGGGCCATCAATTAAGATGGCCCGGAGGGGATATAACGTCGCAGCGACCTACTTTTCCACTCCTGTTCAGAGCAGTATCATCGGCCCTCCAGGTCTTAACGGCCGTGTTCGGGATGGGAACGGGTGTGACCCCTGGGGAAAAGCCACGACGAAGGGTAGAAGGGTGATTG
>CAIRAS010000047.1 GCA_903876615.1 uncultured Holophagaceae bacterium | reverse complement strand
GGCGGCAGCGCCGTGGAAGAGGCCGCGGAGTTCGTGTAGCAGTACGTCACGTAGCCCGTGGTGGCCTTCATCGCCGGCCTGACCGCCCCTCCGGGCCGCCGCTTGGGCCACGCGGGCGCCATCATCTCCGGGGGCAAGGGCACCGCCGCCGAGAAGATGAAGGCCCTCACCGCCGCCGGCATCACCGTGGTGCAGAGCCCCGCCGACATGGGTAAGGCGCTGGCTGAGCGGCTCAAGGGCTGAGGTTTTTCACCAGACACAAAACAGGCGGCCCAGACCGGGCCGCCTGTTTTGTATTCACCAGGCGATCTGGCCGGTCCTCCGGTCGGGCTATCCTGTTCCCATGACAGAACTCATCAAGGCCCACCTGGATCACCGGCGCATCTGGCGGGACTTCGACTACTGCTACCCGGTGATCTCACGGCGCAGCCATGGCCTGAGCCTTGGGGTGAACCTGAACCCCGACAAGGTGTGCAACTTCGACTGCGTCTACTGCGAGGTGGACCACCAGACCCCGGCCCGGCGCCGGGACCTGGACCTGAACCAGCTGGAGCGCGAGCTGGGCCTGCTGCTGGACCTCGCGGCCAGCGGGGAGATCTACCAGGTGCCCCCCTTCGACTCAGCCGCCCCGGCGCAGCGGCGCCTCAACGACATCGCCTTCAGCGGCGACGGCGAGCCCACCACGGCGCGGGAGTTCGCCGAGGTGATCGGTCGCATCGCCCGGCTCAAGGCCCAGCGGGGTTTGGATGAGGTAAAGCTGGTGCTCATCACGGACTCCAGCCGCCTCCAGGCGCCCGAAGTGGTCCGGGGGCTGGAGCTGCTCATGGCGAACCAGGGCGAGATCTGGGCCAAGCTGGACGCGGGCACCGAGGCATTCTACCGCGAGATCTGCCGCAGCCAGGTGCCCTTCGAGCGCATCCTCGACAACCTCCGGGTGACCGCCAAGCGCTGGCCCATCCTGATCCAGACCCTCTTCCTGAGCTGGCAGGGGCAGGGGCCCATCGAGGCCGAGCTGGAAGCCTACGGCCAGCGCCTCCAGCACCTCCTGGACCAGGGCGGCCAGCTCCAGGGGCTGCAGCTCTACACCGTGGCGCGCCCCACCCCCGAGCCGGAAGCGCGCCCCCTGGGCCACCGCGAGCTGGACGCCATTGCCGCGCACCTCAAGGACCGCTTCCCGACCCTGCCCATGGAGGTCTACTACGGGCCGGAGGACGGGGCCTGATGCGCAGTCTGCTGCCGGGCGCCCTGGCGCTGCTGGTCCTCGGTGGACTCGGCTGCCGCTCCCGGCCGGTGCCCGGACCGGTGCCCCCGGTGCCCGTGAGTGTGAGCCTGGTGGCGGTGGGGGACATCCTCATGCACGAGGACGTGAAGCGGGCTGCCAGCCAGGATCCGGGCGGCTTTCCCGCGCTCTGGGCGGACCTGGTGCCGCTCTTCCAGGGGGCGGACCTGGCCTTCGGCAACCTGGAGTCACCCGTTGCGCCGACCACGGGACGGCCAGGTGTTCCCTTCCAGTTCAATGCGCCGGCCACCCTGCCGGCGGCCCTCCGCGCCAGCGGGTTCACGGTGCTGGCCACGGCCAACAACCATGCCTTCGACCAGGGCGCCAAGGGTGTGCGGGAGACGCTGGAGCGCCTGCGGGCGGAGCGGCTGGTGGCCCTGGGTAGCGGGGAAGACCGGGCCCAGGCGGAGGTGACGCAGGTCCTCGAGCGCCAGGGTATCCGCGTGGCCTTCCTGGGCTTCACGGACCTCTTCAACCTGGACCTGAACCAACGCGCGACGGAGCCCTGGGTGCGCCCCCTCGACCTCGAGCCCGCGCTCCAGGCCGTGCGCGAGGCCCGGGGCCGGGCCGAGGTGGTGGTGGTCAGCGTCCACTGGGGCAACGAGTACCAGCACCTGCCCACGAAGCGGCAGCGGGATATCGCCCGCGCCCTGGTGGAGGCCGGCTGCGATCTGCTGCTGGGCCACCATCCCCACGTCCTCCAGCCCGTGGAGCTGGTCGAGGCTGAGGGCCGGAAGGCGCTCGTGGCCTACTCCCTGGGCAACTTCATCAGCAACCAGGACCGCATGTACCGGGCGGACCACTTCCCCGTGGCCGAAGGCGACAACCGGGATGGCGCGGCCCTGAAGGTCCGGTTCGAGCGGCAGCCCGAGGGCGGTGTGGCCCTCGCCGAGGCCCGGGTGGAGCCCCTCTGGACCGAGAACAACTGGGGCTCCGGCGCGCCCCGCCGGGAGATCCGCGTCATCCGCGTGGCCACCGCCGAGGCCCGTACCCGCGCGGAGCTGGACCGTCTGATGGACGCCGTGGAGGGCCCGAAGACCCACCCCGAAGCCAAGCTCCGCACCCGGGCCATCCTCGCCACCCAGGAGCGCCTCCGCACCCTCATCCTCCGCCGCCGCCGCGTCGCCGAGACCATCGGCGAGAGCTTCGTCAGCGGGAAGTGACTGGGATCTTCCTTTTTTGACTTGGTGATCTGCTCGGAATCGGCTGCGCCGATTCCGAGACGGAATGACATCTGGTGGGGGGCCGTTTTTCCTTACAGCCCGAGCTCGCCGCGATGCTCGTGCAGGACGGCGATGACGCGGGCGAGGTGCTCGTCTTCGGTGCCGCCGACGGCTTCGATCAGCATGCGCATGGACTCGGCCACTTCGGCGCGGTCCACGCCGGCGGCGAAGGCCTTGTCCTTCAGCTTCTTCTTGACGCTCTTCGGCTCCAGGCCCTCGGTGCGGGTGGGGCGCACCAGGGCGACAGCCATGATGAAGCCGGTGATCTCGTCCGAGGCCAGCAGGGCCTTGTCCAGCAGGGTGTCGTAGGGGACGCCCCAGCGGGTGTAGTGGGCGCTGATGGCATGGGCCAGGGCCTCCTCCCCGCGCTCCCGCAGCCAGGCGACGATGCGCTGCGGGTGCTCCTCGGGCCAGGTGTCGTAGTCCGCGTCGTGGAGCAGGCCCGCCAGGCCGAAGAGCTCGGCGTCCTGGTCGTGCCGCAGGGCGAAATCGCGCAGGACCAGCTCCACGGAGCGGGCGTGGGTCCGCAGTTTCTCGGAGGGTGTCCAGGCGCAGAGCAGCTGCCAGGCTTCATCGCGGGTGGGCATGGGAACTCCGGTCAGGGAACGACGAGGGTGGCGCGGGGCGGGCCAGGTTCGGGATCCCCCTGGTAGCGCACGGCCTCCAGGAACAGACCCGAGGCGGGCGCGGCCTTGGCCCCCCAGTAGAGGTTGGCGGCTTCGGTGGGGTTCCGGAGGTCTTCCTGGATTCGTCGCGGCTCCTCCTCGCCCAGGGCGCAGGCCACGGAGGCCCCCACCATGCGCCGCACCTGGCGGCGGAAGAAATGGGAGGCGCGGACGCGCAAAAGAATGAGGGCGCCGGCCTCGGCCACCTCGCAGGTGAGGATGCGGGCGCGGCCGTCCTCCTCGGGATCCAGGTCCGCGAAGGCGGCGATGTCCTGGTCCCCCTGGAAGCTGGTCCAGGCGGCCCGGAGGCGGCCCAGGTCCAGGT
>CAIRAS010000046.1 GCA_903876615.1 uncultured Holophagaceae bacterium | reverse complement strand
GGCGATGCCGTCGCCCAGGGTGAAGGCGATCTCCTGGGCCGCGGTGCAGCCCGCCTCGCGGATGTGATAGCCCGAGATGGAGATGGTGTTCCAGCCGGGGACCTGGTCGGCGCAGAAGGCGAAGATGTCCGTGATGAGCCGCAGGCTTGGGCGGGGCGGGAAGATGTAGGTGCCCCGGGCCATGTACTCCTTGAGGATGTCGTTCTGGATGGTGCCACCCACCTGGGCCCAGCTGACGCCCTGCTCCTCGGCCACGGCCAAGTAGAGGGCCAGCAGTACCGCAGCAGGCGCGTTGATGGTCATGCTGGTGGTCACCTTGTCCAGGGGGATGTCCCGGAACAGCGTCCGCATGTCGTGGATGGAGCTGATGGACACCCCCACCTTGCCGACTTCGCCCAGAGCCATCTCGTGGTCAGGGTCCATGCCGATCTGCGTGGGCAGGTCGAAGGCTACGGACAGGCCCGTGGTGCCCTGGGCCAGCAGGTAGCGGTAGCGCGCGTTGCTCTCCTCCGCCGTGGCGAAGCCCGCGTACTGGCGCATGGTCCAGAGCCGGCCCCGGTAGCCCGTGGGCTGCACGTGGCGCGTGAAGGGGAACTTGCCGGGGGCCCCCAGGTCGAGCAGGGGATCGTGGTCAGCGAGGTCCGCCGGCGTGTAGCTGTTCTTCAGGGGAATGCCCGAGCTGGTTTCAAAGGACCGCTGCCGCAGCTTGGCGGGATCTTCCTTCACCGTGAGCTGCGTCCGCACCTGCTCGAGGAAATCCTTCTCGTACATGGAACCTCCCAATCTTTCCACCTTATCGCCCCGGACGGTCCCAACGCTACACTGGCCCCTTCCCCGGAGCCCGCCATGCCCCTGCCGCCCGCGCCTCCCCCCCAGATCCAGCTGCTCTCGGGGGCCGATATTTGGCTGGGCCAGGGCCTCCTGAAAGGCCAGGGCGTGCTGATCAAGAAGGACCGCATCCTGGCCGTGGGCGCCGTTGAAGCCCTTGCGAAGAAGCACCCCACAGCAAGGCGCGTGGAATTTCCCGGCGGCACCCTGCTGCCGGGACTCATCGAGGGCCATGCCCATGTGGGGGGCCTTGGCGCCCTGAGCCGCCAGGTGGACCTCACGGGACTGACCAGCCTGCCGGAGACCCTCCGCCGCATCCAGGACTGGTCCGCCGCCCACCCCCAGGGCTGGCTCCAGGGGCGAGGCTGGGACCAGAACCGCTGGCCGACCGTGGCCTACCCACGGGCCCTGGACCTGGATGCCCTCACGGGTGCGCGGCCGGCGATCCTGGAGCGGGTGGATGGCCATGCTGCCTGGGTGAACACTGCGGCCCTCGCCATCGCCGGCATCGGCCCCGGCACCCCCGATCCCGAGGGCGGGCGCATCCTCAAGGACGCCACCGGCCGGCCCAGCGGCATCCTCCTGGACACCGCCGTGGAGCTGGTGCGGAAGCACCTCCCCGAGCCCACGGCCGGGGAGCGCGAGGCCCAGCTGAAGGCGGGCCTGCTCGCCCTGCTGTCCGAGGGCTTCACAGCCGTGGCGGACATGGGCGTGGACGGTCCCGAGCTGGCCGCCTACCGGCGCCTCGCCGCCGCAGGCACCCTGCCCATCCGGGTCTTTGCCTACCTGAGCCACGACCACGACCTCATGCTCCGCGAGTTGAAGAAGAGCCGGCCCAAGCAGGTGTCCTTCTTCCAGGTCCAGGGCGTGAAGTTCTACCTGGACGGCGCCCTGGGCAGCCGGGGCGCCCGCCTGCTGGCGCCCTATGCCGACGAGCCCAGCACCCGGGGCCTCTGGGTCACGGAACCCCGCAAGGTCGCCGCCGACGTGGCCATCACCCTCCGCGCGGGCTACCAGCCCGCCATCCACGCCATCGGTGACGCCGCCAACCGGGCGGCCCTGGACCTGCTGGCCAAGGCCACCAAGCGGGCCAAGGGCGCCCCGCCCCCGCGCATCGAGCACGCCCAGATCGTCACCGCCGAGGATGCGGCCCGCTTCGGCAAGCAGGGAGTGGTGGCCAGCGTGCAGCCCGTCCACTGCACCTCGGACCACAGCTGGACCCCCGCCCGTCTGGGCCCCGAGCGCCTGGGCGAAGCCTTCCCCTGGCGGAGCTTCGCCACCGGAGGCGCCCTGCTGGCCTTCGGCAGCGACGCCCCCGTGGAAGATCCCAACCCCTTCGTGAGCCTGGCCGCCGCCGAGACGCGGCAGGATCCCGCGGGCAATCCCCCCGGCGGGTTCCTGCCGGACCAGCGCCTGTCCCGCGTCGAGGCGATCCGGGCCTACACCGCAGGCAACGCCGCGGCCCTGGGCCGAGCCAAAGACCTGGGCACCCTGCAGAAGGGCGCCGTGGCCGACCTGCTCTGGGTCCAGGCCCCCCTCGCCGACCTCAGCCCCGAAGCCCTCCGCAAGCTGCGCCCCGGCAGGCTGTGGGTGAATGGCGTCGAGGTCAATTTGGTTAAATGAAAAGGCAAAAACTCTCGCAGAGAAGGGACGAGATGGCAGAGGTGCGCGGAGAAAGAGCCTCTGAGGATCAGTCCTCTGCTTTCCTCCGCGCCCCTCCGCTTCCCTCGTCCCTTCTCC
>CAIRAS010000045.1 GCA_903876615.1 uncultured Holophagaceae bacterium | reverse complement strand
GCATCCTCGCTGATGGTGAAGATGATGGGGATGACCGCGAAGCCCATGGCGAAACCCACCACGAGGCTGTTGCGCTGGTCGTAGGTGACCCCCAGCGCCGACTGCAGCCAGGTCCGGTAGCTGCCGCCCATGAGGCCATGCTCCACCCAGGGCCCGACCAGGACCGCGAGGCCGACGGCCAGGAGCAGCACCGGGGCGATCCAGAGGGCCTCCTGGCCGGTCCCGAAGCGATTCCGGAAAGGCTGGGAGAGGCGGCTCCAGAAGGGGGCGGCGATCAGGACGGCCAGCAACACGCAGAAGGGATAGACGAGCACCTCCACGGCGCTGCGCTCCAGGAGGGGCGCCATCACGAGTCCCGCCAGGAACCCCAGGACCACGGAGGGCAGGGCGGCCATGATCTCAACGGCGGGCTTGATGACGTTCCGGAACCGGGGAGCCGCGAACTGAGAGGTGTAGAGGGCCCCGAGGACGGCCATGGGAAAGGCGAAGAGCATGGCGTAGAGGGTGCCCTTCAGGGTTCCGAAGACCAGCGGCACCAGGCTGAACTTGGGCTCGAAGTCATCGGTGCCGCCCGTGCTCTGCCACACGTATTCAGGCTTCCCGTAGCCTTCGAAGTGGGTCTTGCCCCAGAGGACACCCATGCTGACCTCGGGGTGCGGGGCGTCCAAGGTCCACAGCTGCAGGGCCCCGCTGTCCGCCCGGGCGTGGAGGATCAGGTCCCCGCGGGGGGCCATAGCCGCCAGGCCGGTCCCGCCAACGGCTACCGACATCAGGCGACGCTCGGTGGTGAGGTGATCGACCACGGCCTCGGTGGGGGTCCAGACCAGGAAGCGCTTGTCCCGCAGGCTGGCCTGGAAGCCCAGCACCGGGCCGGAAAGGCGGGGGAACTGGTGGAAGGGCTGCAGCTGGAACTCCTCGCCCAGCCGGGCCCGCTGGAAGGCCACGAGCCCACCTCGGCTGCCGCCCACCAGGATGCTGGACTGGCCGAGGGCATAACCCAGGGCCGTGATGGGCTCACCAAAGACCCCTGAGGCCAGGACCTTGCCGGTCTCCGGCTCCAGGATCAGCAGACGCCCGTCCTGGGTGCCCACGGCCAGGGAAGCTCCGTCAGAGCTCCACACTGCTGCGGTTGCTTCCAGGCCCGCTTCAAGAGGAATGGTCTTCCAGGAGGCAGGAGCTTCACCCGCCATGTCCGCTTCCAGCCAACCCAGGTCGGTGCCGAGCTGGGCAGCGATCAGGAGCTGGGGTGCTGCGCCCAACCCACCACCTTCCTTCAGCCGGAAGTGCAGGATCCGGGTGGGCGCAGGGGTCGGGAGGAACCCGCCCTGCCATTGGGGGTTCAGCTCCCAGTGCGAGGGATCATTCTCTCCTGCGGGCTTCGTCCAGGTGAGTCGGGCCAGGAACAGGCGTCCGTCCGCACCCGTCACCAGGGACTCGCCCCGGGTGTTGGGCACCGTGACTTCCCGCCAGGGCAGGGTGGGGCCCCCGCCGGGCACCGGTAGGGATGTACCTTCCGGCAACCGCAGAGCCTTCAGGCCCGTTTCCCGGGAGAGCAGCACGGCGGCCTTCCCGGACTCGTCCAGCCAGATGCCATTGGAAGGGGCGCTCTGGACGGTGCTGGCCTGGCTGACCCTGGGCGGCAGGAAGAGGGGGGCGGCCTCTTTCAGGATGAAGAGCAGCATGGCCAGCACGGCCCCGATAATCAGGAGACCCCCGCCGGAGATGGCGAAGGTCATGAAGCGATCCACGCGTTTGGCGCGGGCCTGAATAGCTGGGTTGCTGGCCATGGAATCCCGTGGGGAGAACCAGGCGGAGAGGACGGGCAACCCGATCCCTCCGCCTGCGGTTGGCGACTACTTAAGCTTTGAGTTCTCTTCGCCTTCCATCTTCGCGGTCAGGGGCAGGAAGCCGTCCTTGACCACGATCTCCTGGCCCTCTTTGCTCAGGACGAACTTGAGGAACTCTCGGGTCAGCGGATCGATGGGCTTCTTGGGGTCCTTGTTGATGTAGACATACAGGAAGCGGGAGAGGGGATATTTGCCGCTGAGGGCATTCTCGTAGGTGGCCGGGAAGGCGGCGCCGCCGTTCTTCTTCTCGTCGGACAGGGGCACGGCCCGGACGCCGGAGGTGGCGTAGCCGATGCCGCTGTAGCCGATGGCGAAGCGATCGGAACCCACGCTCTGGACCACAGAGGAGGACCCGGGCTGCTCCTTGACGGTGTCCTTGTAGTCCCCCTTGAAGAGGGCGTGCTCCTTGAAGTAGCCGTAGGTGCCGCTGGCGCTGTTGCGGCCGTAGAGGCTCAGGGTGCGGCTGGCGGCCTCGCCGGTCAGGCCCAGCTCGCCCCAGGTCTTGATGTCCTTGGCGGAACCACCCTTCCGGGTCTTGGAGAACATGGCATCAACCTGCTGCAGGCTGAGGGACTTGATCGCGTTGTTCTTGTGGACGAAGACCGCCAGGGTATCGATGGCCACGGCCACCTTGGTGGGCTTGTAGCCGTATTTCTTCTCGAACTTGTCCATCTCCTCGGCCTTCATCTCCCGGCTCATGGGGCCCAGCTGACTGGTGCCTTCGATGAGGGCCGGGGGGGCGGTGGTGGAGCCCT
>CAIRAS010000044.1 GCA_903876615.1 uncultured Holophagaceae bacterium | reverse complement strand
TCTCGAACCCCAGGGCCCCCAGGAGCAGCTCGGTGCTGAGGCGGATCGTCGGGTCGTCGTCGATGATGTGGATCCGCGGCATGGGCCTCAGAGCTCCAGGTGGAGATGGCAACGGGCCATGGGACCAGAATAGTCGAAAGCACCTGCTACCTGCAGACCCGGCCGCCGAGGGGCTTGCCGCCGATGACATGGAAGTGAAGGTGGTAGACGCCCTGCCCGCCTTCGACACCGCAGTTGGTGGTGAGCCGCCAGCCGGCCTCGGCCACGCCGTGGTCCCGGGCCAGCTGGGCGGCCACCCCCGGGATGCGGGCGGCGGCCTCGGCGGTCTCGGGGGTCAGGTCGTTGAGGTTCTCGCAGTGGGCCTTCGGGATGAGCAGGAGGTGGACCGGCGCCTGGGGATTGATGTCCTTGAATGCGAGCAGAGTATCGTCTTCGTAGACGACGGCGGCGGGGATCTCCTTCCGCGCGATCTTGCAGAACAGGCAATCGTTCATCGGGAGCCTCCTATGTTCCACATCATCTTGCACCAGCCCGAGATTCCGCAGAACACCGGAAGCATCGGGCGGCTCTGTGTGAACAACAACGTGAAGCTCCACCTGATCCAGCCGCTGGGCTTCGACACCTCAGACGCCCAGGTGCGCCGGGCGGGGCTGGACTACTGGGAGAAGCTGGACCCGGTCCAGTACACGGACTGGGCCGACTTCCTGGCCCGGACTCCCACCCAGAACCTGTGGTTTTTCAGCACCAAGGGCGCCCGCCGCCACACCCAGGTGCCCTGGGCCTACGGCGATGGCCTGGTGTTTGGCCGGGAGACCGTGGGGCTGCCTCCAGAGCTCCTCGAGGCCCATGCCGACCACCTGGTGCGGATCCCCATGCTGGGCGACCACCACCGCAGCCTCAATCTGGCCCAGGCCGCAGCCATTGGTCTTTACGAGGCGTTGAGGCAGACTGAAGGCTGGTAAGCCACGGAGCCCCACCATGAGCCAAGCGCCCATCCGCATCGTCATCGCCAAGCCGGGCCTCGATGGCCACGATCGGGGCGCCAAGGTGGTGGCCCGCGCCCTGCGTGACGCGGGCATGGAGGTCATCTACACGGGGCTGCGTCAGACGCCGGTGCAGATCGCTGCGGCCGTGGTGCAGGAGGACGCCCGGGTGCTCGGCATGAGCATCCTCAGTGGCGCCCACAACCAGATCTTCCCCGAGGTCATGCGCCTGCTGAAGGCTCAGGGCGCCGAGGATGTGCTGGTCTTCGCCGGAGGCATCATCCCCGACGAGGACATCCCCGCCCTCAAGGCCATCGGCATCCGGGAGATCTTCCAGCCCGGCACCAACACCGATGACATCGTCGCCTTCATCCGCCAAGCCGTCCAGGACTGAAGGTAGGCAGTCATGGCCAAGGCCACGCCGCTGTTCGAGTGCACGGCCTGTGGAGCGCGCCATCCCAAGGCGCTCGGGAAGTGCACGGCCTGCGGAGCCTGGGACTCGGTGCAGGAAGTGCGCGGGACCCTGAAGCGGGACCTGCAGCGGGCCGGCTCGGCCTTCGCCCAGAGCCACTACGTCGGCCCCGTGGCGCTGCAGGATGTGGAAGTCTCCGATGCCCAGCGGGTGCCCACGGGCATCCTCGAACTGGACCGGGTGCTGGGCGGCGGCGTGGTGCCGGGCATGGTGGTGCTGCTGGGCGGCGAACCCGGCATCGGCAAGTCCACCCTGCTGCTGCAGTGGGCCGCCACGGCCACGGGCGCCGTGCTCTATGCCAGCGGCGAGGAGAGCGAGCGCCAGATCAAGCTGCGGGCCCAGCGCCTGGGCGCGGAATACCCCGGCATCCACCTGCTGGCGGAGACCGATGTGCGCCGCATTCTCGAGGAAGCCGAGCGCATGAAGCCGGACCTGCTGCTGGTGGACAGCATCCAGACCCTCTTCGATCCGGACTTCGAGAGCAGCGCCGGCAGCGTGAGCCAGGTGCGCGGCTGCGCGGCCCTGCTGACCCGCTGGGCCAAGACCACGGGCACGCCCCTGGTGCTGGTGGGCCACGTCACCAAGGACGGCAGCCTCGCGGGCCCCAAGGTGCTGGAGCACCTGGTGGACACGGTGCTCGCCTTCGAGGGGGACCGGCACCACCACCATCGCCTCTTGCGCGCCCTGAAAAACCGCTTCGGCGCCGCCTTCGAGCTGGGCGTCTTCGCCATGACCGAGCGAGGCCTGGTGCCGGCCGAGGGCAACCCCTTCTTCCTGGACGCCGAGCCGCGTCCGGGCTGCGCCGCCACGGTGGTGCTGAGCGGCACGCGGCCCATGGTGGTGGAGATCCAGGCCCTGGTGGCCTCGGCGGGCCTGGGCATCCCCCGGCGCACGGCCCTGGGCATCGACGGCCAGCGCCTGGCCATGCTCTGCGCCGTGGCCGAGCGGCGCGGCGGTGTGCAGCTCCATGATCGGGACGTCTATCTTAACGTCGCCGGGGGCCTGGAAATCGAGGATCCCGCCGCGGATCTGGCCGTGATCGCGGCCCTCTGCAGCAGCGCCGGTGGCCGGCTGCTGGCGGAGAAGTGCCTCTTCATGGGCGAGGTGGGCCTCACCGGCGAGGTGCGGCCCGTGGCCCAGCTGCCCCTACGCCTCCAGGAGGGCGCCCGCCTGGGCTTCAGCTGCGCTGCGGTGCCCCGCATCGGGCTGGAGGGCAAGAGCCCCCTGGACCTGTTCCCGGAAGTCAGCGTCGAGCGCCTGCGGGGCAAGGCCTGGCTCAAGGGCGTGGTGGAAGAGTAGCCGCCGGGGTCAGCCTCAGCCGGAGAGCCCCAGCAGCTCCTCCAGCCCGGGCACCAGGACCTCCTTGAAGGCCAATGGCTGCGCCGGCACCAGCACCAGTCGTCCCGCCTTGGAGGCGAGGGTGAGGCGGACATCTTCCTGCTGCTTCAGCACCACCACCCGAACCTGGTCCGACAGCCCGTTGCTGCGCAGGGAATCGAGGATCTCCAGCGCCGCGTTCGGTCCCACCTGCTGATTCATGAGGATGAGATCCAGCGCTACTTTGCGGGTCTTGTGGAGCGTGGGCAGCCAGCCCCGGGCCTCATGGATGCCACGGAAGCCTTCGGCCCGGAGCCTGGCGGCGAGGAACTCCCGCTCCAGGTCATCCTCCATGACCAGCAGGATCTGGCGGCTGCAGCGCTTCAGGAGCCGCTGCGTCTCCGCGGCCGAGAGCACCTTGGCTGGGGGTTCCTGGGGTCGCACAGGCTCTGCGACAACAGGAGCGGCTTCGGGTGCAGCGGGTTCATCCCAGCCTTTTCCCCCCTCGGCGCTTCCGTCCTCGGACGGAGCCTGCTCCGTCTGTCTCGGTTTCCGGGGAAAACCCACGATAGGTTTTGGAGCCCTTGCCATAAGCAGTCGGCTGATGACCTGCATCTCGAACCCACCCTTGGTAGGAAAGGATAGGCCAACCACCAGACCTTCGGACCGGGCTTCACTGTGCGAGATGACCCCCGTGAGGTCCATGACTGGGGCATTCGGGATCTCCTTCAGGCGGATGAGGCCCAAATTGGTAACGGAAGACAGCACGTCCCGCCGCAGCGCGAGCCGCTGGTCCGTCTGGATGTCGATGGCCTTTTCCAGGCGGAAGGCGCAGCCATCCTGACTGAGGTTGAGCAGCTTCCCGCTGAGTCCGATGCCCTCAAAGAGGGACTCCAGGGCCACCACCTGGGCCTTCTCCCGGAGCCCGAAACGCATCCGGTTCCCCTTTCGGCGGTCCGCGTAGCAGATGAATTCCGGCAGGCGGAACTCATTCCGCACCGCGCTGGACCGACCCAGGCACACAGCCTTGGCCAGGAACCGCTGGCCATCCAGGTTGAACCAGAACTCCGTGATCATGCCCTTCCCGGGCTCCCGCACCGGATGGCTCCGCAGGCGGACCGCAAAGGTTCCCTTCGCTTCACTGATCTGCTCCAGGCGCACCGAGTAGGGTTCGAGGTTGTCCCCGGGCAAGTGGGCGAGCAGCTCCGAGCCCTGGCGGAACAGGGCTTCCAGGTAAGCGATGATCTGCTCCCGGTCCCGCAGAACGGGCGCCAAGTCGGACGGCTCCTGTTTTGAGAACGCGCTAAACCAGGCCACGGGGATCCCTCACGCGCCCTCTATCGGCGCGGCCTGGACTGCCCCAAGTTGTCTGTTTACCATGAGATCTGCTGTTCGGAGGGCTTCCCTCCGCGATCAGGTAACGCGGCCACAAAGGCTTGGCTTCGCCAGCAACGGAAGGCGGCCTGGAAAATGTCAGGAGACCCTGGGAGACCCTGGGCTGGTGACTGGCATCAACCGCGAGGTCAGGGGCCACAATGTCCAGAATTTTGTACCCCTCCAGACCCCGGCTACCGGGTTCGGAGGGACCACTGAGGTTCTCCCCTTGGCCTTCCGGGGGCGCCTCCATCGCCGCCTGTCCTGCCTGATCCAGGGATTTTTCAGGTGCCGCGCACCCGGGTCTGCCTTAGGCTCGTGTCATGACGTGGAAGCCCTGCCCCCGGACGGAGATGGACCTCCGCTCCCTGCCCCTGGATTCGCGACAGGGCTATCTGCTCTCCCGGCTGGACGGTTGCCTGCCCCTGGACCTGTTCCCGGAAGTCAGCGTCGAGCGGCTGCGCGGCAAGGCCTGGCTCAAGGGCGTGGTGGAAGAGTAGCCTCAGCCGGAGAGCCCCAGCAGTGCCTCCAAGCCAGGCACCAGGACCTCTTTGAAGGCCTCGGGCTGCGCAGGCATCAGCACCAGCTTCCCCGCCTTGGAGGCCAGGAGGAGGCGGACGTCTTCCTGCTGCTTCAGCACCACCACCCGGACCTCGTCCGAAAGCCCGTTGCCACGCAGGGAATCGATGATCTCCAGAGCCGAGTTCGGGCCCACCTGCTGGTTCATCAGGATGAGGTCCAGCACCACCTTTCGGGTCTTGTGGGCCGCGGGCAGCCAGCCCCGGGCCTCATGGATCCCGCGGAAGCCTTCGGCCCGCAGCCTTGCGGCGAGGAACTCGCGCTCCAGATCCCCCTCCACGACCAGCAGGATCTGGCGACTGCAGCGCTTCAGAAGCCGCTGCGTCTCCGCCTCCGAAAGCACTTTGGCGGGGGGTTCCGGGGGTGGCGGAGGCTCTTCGGCGACCGGAGGGGGTTCGAGCGGCGCGGCGGGTTCGGGGGCCACCCCGACTTCAGCAGAGCCCTCCTCGGGCGCATCCTCCTCCGTCCGTCTCCGTTTCCAGGTGAAACCTGGGACCACCTTGGGCACCCTGGCCAACAGCAGGCGGTCGATGGCCTGGGCATCACTCCCTTTGAGACTGGTGAAGGCGAGGCCGACCACCAGACCTTCGGACCGGGTTTCGCAATGAATGACCACCCCCGTGAGGTCCATGAGTGGAACATTCGGGATCTCCTTCAGCCGGATGAGGCCCAATTCCTTGCCGGGGCGCACCAGGGACGTGGACGGAGCAAGCTTCTTGTCCGTTCGGACGTCGATGGCCTTCTCCACGCGGAAGACGCAGCCGCCCCGCCCGAGGTTGAGCAGCTTGCCACTGAGTCCGGTGCCTTCAAAGAGGGACTCCAGCGCCAGGATCTGGGCCTTTTCCCGGAGGTTGAACCGCGCCCGGCCTCCCCCTCGCCGTTCCGCGTGGCTGATGCAGTCCGGCAGCCGGAACTCGTTCTTCAGGGGACTGGGCTGGCCCAGGCACTCGGCCCTGGCCAGGTACCGCAGGCCATCCAGATTGAACCAGAACTCCGTCGGCATGCCCTTCCCGGGTTCGTGCGGGGGCTGCTTCCGCAGCCGGATGGTGAACGTGCCCTTCCCCTCGCTGATCTGATCCAGGACGACGGGATAGGGTGCGAGGGAATCCCCGGGCAGGTGCATGAGCAGCTCTGAGCCCAGGCGGAACAGGCACTCCAGATAGGCCAGGATCTGCTCCGGATCCCGCAACCCAGGGGCCGTATCCGTTGGAGTGGGTTTCTTGAACACATCGAACCAGGCCAATGGGAGTCCCTCACCCGCCCTGTATCGACCCGGCCTCACCTGGCCTAAGTTGTCTATTTACCGTCTGATCCCTTGTCTAGTCGAGCAACTTTCGAAGGCAGCCGACCCGGGGAGTGGGGCTTGGCGCAGCCAACACCTGGACTCGGCCAGGGAAATCCCAGGAGACTGCGGGAGGCACTGAGCAGGTGCCAAGGTCCAGCTGCAAGGCCCTGGTCCAAGCATGTCCAGATTTTTGTGTCGGCGCCTCGCACCTGGGATCGGCCTGGCCCCCGAGCGGTCCGCCATCGCCGTCCGCGCCGACGATTCCAGGAATTCTCCAGGTGCCGCAGGGCCTGGACTGACTTAGGCTCGTCTGATGACGTGGAAGCCCTGCCCCCGCGTGGAGACAGCACTCCACACCCTGCCCCTCGATCCGCGCCAGGGCTACCTGCTCTCGCTGCTGGACGGCCGCCAGGATGTGCCTGCCCTCGCAGCCATCCTGAACACAGAGGAAGCCGAGATTTCGGACATGCTGGCGGCCCTGGTGGCCTGCGGTGCGGTGGAACCCGAACAAGGCGGATCCCCGACCCCCGCTCCAGACCAAGTGCCAGTGGGGCCTCCGGCGGAGGCCTGCGCAGAGGAGGCCACCCAGCCCCCGGAGTCCGCCACCCACCGGCAGCTGTTCGAGCAGCGCCTGCACGCCAAGCCCGTGGACGAGCGGGTCGCCCTGGCCCACCAGGCCCAGGAGCCGGAGCTGAGCGCCCTCTGCTTCGACCCCACGGCCGAGGTCATTCGCGCCCTGCTGGAGAACCCCCGGGCCGGCCTTCTCCAGGCCCGCCTCATCGCCTCCCATCACCGCACCGCCGCCGGTCTGGAGGCCCTGGGCGCCCGGACCGCCCTGAGCACGGATCCCGGCGTCCGCCGGGCCCTGCTCCAGAACCCCCTGCTGCCCGCGGGACTCTTCCGCCGCCTCTGGTCAGCAAAGCGTCTCCTGGAGCACTACCTGGTGGCCACCTCCCGCGAGGTGCCCGAGCAGGTGCGCGCCATGGCCCGGGAGCTGCTTCGCACCACGTTCAACCAGCGCACCGGCGAGGAGCGGGCGGAGCTCATCCTCACCACGGAAGGGCGCTGTCTGACGAGTCTGGTGGGCCTCACCCTGGACGGGCACACCACCGCCCTGCTCTGCCGCCGCACCTACGTCTCGACCCTGCTCATCCAGAACATCGCCCGCTGGAGCGCCGCGCCCCCCGCCCTCATCGCCCACCTCCGCCGGCAGGAGGTGGTCCGGCGGAACCCCGTCCTGCGCCAGCTGCTGGAGCGGCATCCGAACGCGGGCTGAGGACCCGCGGCGGCCCCGCCTTACTGGGCCACCAGGGTGCCCACGGCCACAGTGATGGTGCTGGCGGTGCCCCCCGCCGGGAGTGCGTTGCCAGCCACGAAGCTGAGGCTCACGGGGGCATTCACCGCCACGCTGCCGGCCTTCAGCTGCAGGCAGACCCGCGCGAGCGGCTGCCCGAAGCTCTGTGTTCCGGACTTCTGGAAGACCGCCCCCTGCAGGGTGCCCTGGCCGTTGTCCTTGCCGACCAGGGCCGGGGTGGTGGCCCCCAGGGTGAAGGCGAGGTTCTCCACCAGGCCCTGGGCTGGAGGCGGCGCGACCCAAGCCACCTTCGAGGCGTCTGCGGACAGGATGAATGCCACCCCCTGACCGCTCTGGCCCGTGGGGCCGGTCAGTTCCAGGACCAGCTTTCCCGCGCTGGAAAGACTCGGGTTCTTCACCAGCCGAAAGCCCGTCCCGCCAGGGTCTGAGTAGCTCAGGGCCGTGGCATAGACCGGGCTGGGTGAGGGAGCGGGACCGGCAGCGCCCCCACCCCCTCCACCACAGGCCAGGAGCACGGCAAGAGCGATGATTCCGGTGAGCGCAAGCCGTCGCATCATGACCTCCCCTAAATTCCGGCCAGCAGCAGGGCCAAGTCGGCATCATCCACGAAGCCGTCACCGTTGAGGTCGGCGGGCGAGCTCACGACGGGAACGCCCGGTGCATAGAACGTGAAGAAGGCGGCGAGGTCCAGGACGTTGACCACCCCGTCGCCGTTAAAGTCCAGGGTTCTGACGATCACCGTGAGCCCAGCCACTGCACTGCTGACACTACCGCCCGTACCCGTCACCACGACCAGATACTGGTAGCCGGTCATGCCCGCCGTGGCGCCGGTGATCCCGAGCATGGCCGTGGTGGCACCCGAATAGACCGCGTTGTTCGTGATGTTGGCAAAGGCCCCGCCGCTGCTCACCTGCCACTGGTAGGTCAGGCCTGTCCCGGTGGCACTGACGGTGAAGCTGGCGTTGCCCCCGGCCGTCACCGTGGCGTTGCCCGGCTGGGCCGTGATGACCGGCACCGTGGCCAAGATAAGCGTGTTCACGGTCAGCGTGGCGGCGCTGGACGTGGCCGCCGGGGCCACGGTGCCGGTCACCACCACCTTATACTGGGTGCCGCTCATGCCCGCTGTAGCACCGGCGATGACGAGGGTGGCTGTGGTTGCTCCTGAGTAGGTCGCGTTATTGGTGACGTTGCTGAAGGCTCCGCCGCTGCTCAGCTGCCACTGGTAGCTGAGGGCCGTCCCGGTGGCCGTGACGCTGAAGCTGGTGTTGCCCCCCGCCGTCACTGTGGCGTTGCCCGGCTGGGCCGTGATGGCGGGCGCTGTGTTCACGGTCAGCGTGGCCGCGCTGGACGTGGCCGCCGGGGCCACGGTGCCGGTCACCACCACCTGGTACCGATAGCCAGTCATGCCCGCTGTCGCGCCAGTGAGGCTGAGCGTCGCCGTCGTGGCGCCGGAGTAGACCGCGTTGTTCGTGACGTTGGCGAAGGCCCCGCCGCTGCTCACCTGCCACTGGTAGCTGAGGCCGGTCCCCGTGGCGCTGACGCTGAAGCTGGTGTTCCCCCCCGCCGTCACCGTGGCGTTGCCCGGTTGCGCCGTGATGGCGGGCGCCGTGTTCACGGAAAGGGTCGCCGGGCTGGAGGTCACCGCCGGGGCCACGGTGCCCGTCACCACCACATGGTATGTGGAGCCACACATACCGACAGCGGCGCCGGTGATTG
>CAIRAS010000043.1 GCA_903876615.1 uncultured Holophagaceae bacterium | reverse complement strand
GTCACCAGATCAACCCTCTCACCGGCCTGGTTCCCGTCGAGCTGGACCTGACCAACTGCAACGCCTGCGGCCTCTGCATGGACGCCTGCCCCGAGCCCTACGGCCTGCGGCCCGCCCACGAGGGCCCCATCAAGAAGTTCGAGCTGGAGGATCCCGCCAAGCTCTACGGCGTGAAGCCCAGCGACGCCCCCGAGCCCCAGGATGTCCCCTCCGTGGTCCTGCCCCTGCCCCGCACCGAGCCCCTGGTCATCAAGGGCACCTACGCCTCGGCCATCGGGGCCATCCTCGCTGGCTGCCGCCACGTCTACGGCTACCCCATCACCCCGTCCACCGAGGGCGCCGAGCTCATGGCGAAGTTCCTGCCCAAGCTGGACGGGACCTTCCTCCAGGCGGTCAGCGAAGTGGCCGCCGTGAACATGATGTACGGCACCGCCGGTGCCGGCCTGCCCACCATGACCTTTACCTCCTCGCCGGGCTTCAGCCTGATGCTGGAGGGTGTCTCCTACATGATCGGCTCGGAGCTGCCCGGCGTCTTCGTGGACGTCATGCGTGGCGGGCCGGGCCTGGGCAACATCGCCCCGGAACAGTCCGACATCAAGCTGGCCTGCCACGGCCTCGGCCATGGCAACACCCAGGCCCTGGTGCTGGCGCCCTCCACGCCCCAGGAGATGCTGGACCTCACGATCCTGGCCTTCGAGCTGAGCTTCAAGTACCGCAACCCGGTGGTCATCCTCAGCGACGGCTACTTGGGCCAGATGACGGGCAAGGTGCAGCTGCCGGAGACCCTGCTGAAGCCCGGCGTCCCCAAGTGGGCGGTCTACGGCGACGCCCTCCACCGCAAGAACCTCATCTCCTCGATCTTCCTCACGGAGACCGACCTCGAGGCCCACAACATCCACCTCAACGCCAAGTACGAGGCCATGAAGGCAGAGGTCCGCTCCGAGTCCTTCCGCTGCGAGGACGCCGACGTGGTCCTCATCGCCTGCAACACGCCGGCCCGCACCGCCAAGGGCGCCGTGCAGGAGCTGCGCCACCAGGGCATCAAGGCGGGTCTGTTCCGGCCCATCACGCTCTGGCCCTTCCCCATCGAGGCCCTGAAGACGGCCCTGAAGGGCGCCGAGCGCCTGGTGGTGGTCGAGGCCAGCGCCGGCCAGCTGGAAAACGAGGTCCGCCTGGCCCTCAGCAAAGCCGGGGTCCGCGACTATCCCGAGATTGAATCCGTGCGCCGCATGGGCGGCATCCTGCCGCAGCAGGACGAGATCCTGGCCCGGGTGTTGGGCAGGAAAGAGGTGCTCGCATGAGCAAGGCCAGCGTCATCTACGACAAGTTCGACCGCCACTCCCACGCCCAGGGCCTCAAGGGCCACGCCACCCACTACTGCCCCGGCTGCGGCCATGGGCTGGCCCACAAGTTCCTGGCCGAGGCCATCGACGAGCTGGGTGTGCAGGACCGCACCGTGGCCATCAGCCCCGTGGGCTGCTCGGTGTTCCTCTACTACTACTTCGATGTGGGCAACAGCCAGGCCGCCCACGGACGGGCCTCCGTGGTGGCCCTGGGGCACAAGTTCGCCAACCCCGACAGCGTGGTCATCAGCTACCAGGGGGACGGCGACCTGGCCTCCATCGGCCTCGCCGAGACCATCGCCACGGCCCAGCTGGGCGCCCCCATCACGGTCATCTTCATCAACAACGCGATCTATGGCATGACCGGCGGCCAGATGGCGCCGACCACGCTCATGGGCCAGACTGCCACCACCTGCCCCTCGGGCCGGAACCAGTCCAACGGCCAGCCCATGAAGATGGCCGAGATCATCGCCGGCCTCGACGGCCCCATCTATGTCGAGCGCGTGGCCCTCTTCGACGCCAAGCAGCGCATCAAGGCCAAGAAGGCCATCCGCAAGGCCCTCCGCAACCAGGTGGAAGGCCGCGGCTACTCGTTCATCGAGGTGCTGGCCGAGTGCCCCACCCACCTCAAGATGAGCCCCGAGGAGACCGAGATCTGGGTCAAGGACTTCATGGAGCCCGTCTATCCGCTGGGCGTGAAGAAGGACGTGGCCACGGAGCCCTGGTTCCACCGGAACCCGCCCAGCTTCGAGGGTGAGAAGATCCTCCAACTCGCCGGTGCCTCCTATGCCCATCCGGTCCGGCACTGCGACGGCTTCCCCACGCACCTCGCCCCCAGCGACATCTCGCTGAAGCTGGCGGGCTCCGGGGGCGATGGTGCCCAGACCGCGGCCATGCTCATCGCCCGCTCGAGCATCAACGAGGGCTTCGACGCCACCCATATCCCCAGCTACGGACCCGAGAGCCGCGGCGGCACGTCCTACGCCGATGTGCATGTGGCCGAGGAAGAGGTGCTGAACCCAGGATCCCCGGACCCGCAGATCCTCATCGCCTTCAACGCCCCGAGCCTGGCCAAGTTCGGCCCCACCGTCCGCAAGGGCGGCATCGTGATCTACGACTGCTCCGTGGTCTCCGACGCCCCCCTGCTGGATCCCAGCATCAAGGTCTTCCCCGTGCCCTTCACCGGCATCGCCACGGACCTGGGCAAGGCCGTCGTGAAGAACATCGTGGCCCTGGGTGCCCTGCAGGCCGCCACGGGCATCTTCCCGAAGGAGACCTTCCTGGGTGCCATCCGCGTGGCCCTGAAGGACAAGTGCGCCCTGATCCCCCTGAACGAGGAGGCCTTCGCCTGGGGCATCAAGTCCGTCGAGGCGCTGCGGCCCTGATCAATCCGCCTTGCGCGTGAGCTTCAGGCCGCCGGTGGCAATGGGGGAGGTCCAGTTGCCCTCCATGGCTGTCCCGTCCTCGGAGAGCGTGGCTTCGAAGTCCATGGTGGGCTCGGGGAACTCGATCTTCTGGCCCTTCACCTTGGCCTTGGTGAAGGTGTCCTGAAAATCTCCCACGGCAGTCCCGAACCAGACCGAGCTGCCCTTGAGGACGTTGCCGGTGGCAGCATCGATCTTCACCACCAGCTTGCCCCCCATGTCGGCGAACAGCCACTTGCCTTCCCAGGTACCCACCAGCTTCGCCGCCGTGGCAGCATCATCGGCATGGGCCATAGGTGCCAGGGCCACCAGGCACGCAGCCAGGGGAAGGAAACGCAGAGTCTTCAGCATGGGAGTCCCCTAGGCACCGGGGGGGAGGCCCAACCGGTTCGCCGCTGATGGTAGCAACCCCAGCAGCAGGCGGCCAGCCTTGCGGGCCTGAAATGAGGGGATGAACGCAGAGGACTGCCGAGGAGCGGAGGAAACCGGAGATCCGGTTTCTGGGTTTGGGATGGACTTGAGCATGGGCTCTATCCCGGTGCCGCCGGAAGCCGCCACAGGCGGGCCCATGCAGTGGGTGAGTCGGGGCCCATCTGTGTAATCTGCGAAATCTGTGGTTCCGCTTTTGATCTTCAACCGCTGGGGATGTGCCTGGCTGCTAATGAGGGAACCCTGTTGCAGTGCTCCGCTCTCCTCCGCTCCTCGGCCTTCCTCAGCGTTATCAATTTTTTGGTTCATCCGGGATTTCCGGGGAAGAAGAACCGCCAACGGCAGAGGAAACGGATGGTGCCGATAGGTTCCGACCGACCCCTGCAAGGGCCTGCTTTCGGCGCCCTCTTGGCAGTTATCCCCGTTCATCCGTTTTTATCCCCGTCCAATATGCACTTGTCTTTGAACCTTCGGCCTGGCATTCCGTCCCAGAAAGCAAAAGCATGACGGGGATCAATGGGATGGACGGGGATGCCTGCAAGTGC
>CAIRAS010000042.1 GCA_903876615.1 uncultured Holophagaceae bacterium | reverse complement strand
GGCTCATGGCCGAGGCCATGGCCCGGGGGCATCGGGCCAGCAAGGTGGTCTCCGCAGATGAAGCCACGATCAAGGGGATGCTCCTGCCCCGGGCGAACCCTCGGGTGGATGCGCTCTTCACAGCCGTGCTCGCCGAGGACCTCGATGGCATGCGCTGCCTGATGGTGGAGAGCCTGAGCCAGCTCGGCTGGGCGGATTTTACGCAGCAGCTGGTCTTTCCGCTGCTGGACCGGGTGAGCCTGGCCTGGGCCGAGGGTTCGATTCGGCCCGAGCACGAGGCGCTGGTCGTCCGGATGCTGGAGGGCCTCCTGCGCAGGCTGCGCCGGGATTACCACTCGCTGGCGGGCCAGGGCCGGGTGCTGCTCTGCACGCTGCCGGGGGAGAACCGCAACCTTGATCTGCTGCTGGCGGGTCTGGCCTATGCCGTCCAGGGTGCGCGCACCAACCTGCTGGGGCCAGACGCGTCGATCAACGACATCGCCAGGTCCGCCCGCATCCTGAGGGTTGATGTGGTGGGGGTTACCCTGTCCGCCCAGAACACGGGGGAATCGGTTCGGAGCATGCTCATGGACCTCAAGGACCGGCTCCCACTGGATTGCCGTCTGCTGGTCGGTGGCCGGGGTGCGGCCCGCACCCGGAAGGTCCAGGGTGTCGAGCGGATGGATGTGGTGAAGGTGGCCTGATCGACCGTTCTGGACCCGCCGTTCTCGGGCCCCGCGGACCCTCAAGTCTGAGTAACCTCGGAGGATGGAACCCACGACCCTCCGCGCTGTCATGGCCGCACTCCGCAACCCGGAGAGCGGCTGCCCCTGGGACCTGAAGCAGGATCACCAGAGCCTGGCCCGCTACCTCCGGGAGGAGGCGGCGGAGGTGCTCGAGGCGCTCGCCGAACACCGGCCGGGCGAAGGCGTGACCGAGGCCCACCTTTGCGAGGAGCTGGGCGACCTCTACCTGCAGATCGCCTTCCATGCCCAGCTGGCCGAGGATCGCGGGGCATGGGATCTCCATGACGTGGAGCGGACCGTGGTGGAGAAGCTGATCCGGCGCCACCCGCACGTCTTTGCCCAGGTGGCGGTCGAAGGGGCTGAGGAGGTGCTCACCAACTGGGCGGCCATCAAGCGCGAGGAGAAGGGCCATACCCCGGAAACCGAACCCCGGCTGCTGGAGGGCATCCCGGCCACCCTATCCCCCCTGGACGAAGCCCTGGAGATCGGTCGCCGCTGCGCCAAGGTGGGCTTCGAGTGGCCGGACCTGGAGGGGGTCCTCGACAAGGTGAAGGAAGAGGTGGCCGAGCTGCAGGCGGAATCCGATCCGGTGCGGGTGGAGGAGGAATTCGGCGATGTGCTCTTCAGCCTGATGCAGTGGGCGCGCAAGAAGGGTGTGGACCCTGATGCCGCCCTCCGGCGCCAGATGGTCCGCTTCAAGGGACGCTTCCGGGCGGTGGAGGACGACGCCCGCGCCCACGGCGGCTGGGACCAGCGCACCCTGGAAGAGATGGAGGCCGCCTGGCAGGCGGAGAAGCGGCGGAGCCGGGCCTGAGCAGATGACGTCTATGTTTGAAAAACCAAAATAGATCTAGCCACCAAGGCACCAAGAAAAGCAGCAGATACTCCGCTTTGCAGTTCTTGGTGCCTTGGTGTCTTGGTGGTGATCCTTGGTTTTTAAATGATTACACCGCGTCCGCGATGGCCTGGCCGAGCTCTTTGGTGCTGGCGGTGCCGCCCATGTCCGGGGTGCGCGGGCCCGTGGCCAGCACCTTCTCGATGGCGGCCATGACCGAAGCCCCGGCCTCGGGACAGCCGAGGTGGTCGAGCATCATGGCGCCGGCCCAGATCTGGCCGATGGGGTTGGCGATGCCCTTGCCGTAGATGTCCGGCGCCGAGCCGTGGACGGGTTCGAACATGGACGGATACTCGCGCTCGGGGTTCAGGTTGGCGCTGGGGGCGATGGCGATGGTGCCGGTGCAGGCGGGGCCCAGGTCCGAGAGGATGTCGCCAAAGAGGTTCGACCCCACCACCACGTCGAACCAGTGGGGGTTCCGCACGAAGTGGGCCGTGAGGATGTCCACATGGTACTGATCCACCTTCACGTCGGGATAGGCGGCGGACATGGCCTTCACCCGCTCGTCCCAGTAGGGCATGGTGATGGCGATGCCGTTGGACTTGGTGGCCGAGGTGAGGTGCTTCTTCGGCCGCGACTGGGCGATGTCGAAGGCCACCTTCAGGATGCGGTCCACACCCTGGCGGGTGAACACGCTCTGCTGCACGGCCATCTCCTGGTCGGTGCCTTCGTAGAGGCGGCCGCCGATGCTGGAGTACTCGCCCTCGTTGTTCTCCCGCACGACGATGAAGTCGATGTCGCCCACCTGCCGGCCCGCCAGGGGGCAGGGCACGCCGGGCATGAGCTTCACGGGGCGGATGTTGGCATATTGGCGGAAGCCGCGGCGGATGGGGATGAGCAGACCCCAGAGCGAGACGTGGTCCGGAACCCCGGGAAAGCCGACGGCGCCCAGGAAGATGGAATCGTGGTGGCGGATCTGGTCCAGGCCGTCCTCGGGCATCATGCGGCCGGTCTCGAGGAACTGCTCGCAGCTCCAGGGGAACTCATCCCAGTGGAAGCGCAGGTCGTGCTTGGCGGCGGCGGCCTCCAGCACGCGGATGCCTTCGGGCACGACTTCCTTGCCGATGCCATCGCCTGGGATGACCGCGATTCTCAGATCCAGCATGTTGAACCTCCTTTGAAGAAACAACCATCAGCCTCTGGAGAGCGCTGAATTGGCTTCATAAATAGAGCCAAATATGCTCCTTCACAATATCTGACTGGCGAGTAAACTACGCACGAAATCCAACCCATGGAGGCTCCCCATGAGCCAAAACGCTGCTCCAGGAACATCTCCCTCCGGAGGCCTGCCCGGGTGGCAAGGCGCCAAACCTGCTCAAGCCCTGGCCACCCTGGCCCTAGGTCTGGTGCTCTATTTCGGGTTGCCCAGCGTGGTCCCCGTGCCCGACGCAAAGGCCTTCGCCGGCGTGCCGGCGGTGGCCAAGCCCGCGGCTCCTGCGGCCAAGCCCGCGCCAAAGCCGGAAGCCAAGCCCGCAGCGGCGGCGTCGGCCAAGCCTGCGGCGGCACCCGCGGCACCGGCAAAGCCCCTGACCAAGGCCCAGGCCGAGGCCAAGCTCAAGGCCGAAGCCGAAGTGAAGGCCAAGGCCGAGGCGGCAGCCAAGGTGAAGGCCGAGGCCGACGCCAAGGTGAAGGCCGAGGCGGACGCCAAGGCAGATGCCAAGGCCAAGGTGGATGCCGAGGCCAAGCGCAAGGCTGACTGGGTGAAGGGGCTGCACCTCTTCGCCATCTTCGTCACCACCATCGCCGGCATCATCATGAAGGCGCTGCCCATGGGCGCGGTGGCCATGATCGGCATCGCCGTGACGGCCCTCAGCGGGACGCTCAGCATCGCCGACTCCATGAGCGGATTTTCCGACGTGGTGATCTGGCTCATCGTCCTGGCCTTCTTCATCTCCCGGGGCTTCATCAAGACGGGCCTCGGCGCCCGGATCGCATACTCCTTTATGGCCCTGCTGGGCCGGCGCACGCTGGGCCTCAGCTACGGTCTGGCGGCCACGGACCTGGTGCTCTCCCCGGCCATCCCCAGCAACACCGCCCGGGGCGGCGGCATCATCATGCCCATCATGGCCTCCCTGGCCCGGGCCTACGGCAGCCACCCTGGGGACGCCAGTGCGAAGAAGATGGGTGCCTTCCTGACCCTGACGGCCTACCAGGTGAACTGCATCACCAGCGCCATGTTCCTCACGGCCATGGCCGCCAACCCCCTGGCCCAGAAGCTGGCGGGGGATCTGAAGGTGACGATCACCTGGGGCGGCTGGGCTCTCGCAGCCCTGGTGCCTGGGCTCATCGCCCTGATCGTGGTGCCCTACCTGGCCTACAAGCTGCTGCGCCCCGAGATCACCGAGACCCCCGAAGCCGTGGAAATGGCCAAGGGCCACCTGCGCGACCTGGGCCCCATCAAGCGCCAGGAGTGGATGATGCTCGGCGTCTTCGTGATGCTGCTGGTGCTGTGGATCTTCGCCAAGCAACTGGGGGACATCAACGCCACCACCTCCGCCCTGGCGGGCCTGGCAGTGCTGTTGCTGACGGGCGTCCTCAACTGGGATGACATCAAGGCCGAGACCGGCGCCTGGGACACGCTGGTGTGGTTCGCGGCCCTGGTGATGATGGCCAGCTTCCTCAACAAGCTGGGCATGGTGCCCTGGTTCAGCAAGAGCATGGGCGGCATGGTTGCCGGTCACGGCTGGCTGTTCGCCTTCCTGGTGCTGGCCCTCGTGTATTTCTACAGCCACTACTTCTTCGCCAGCAACACGGCGCATGTGGCCTCCATGTATGCGGCGTTCCTCGGCGTCTCCATCGCCGCGGGTGCTCCCCCGGTGCTGGCCGCGCTGGTGCTGGCCTTCTTCAGCAACCTCTTCGCGGGCATGACCCACTACGGGACCGGTCCCGCGCCGGTGCTCTTCGGCACGGGCTATGTGGAATTGGGCACCTGGTGGCGCATGGGGCTGCTGATCAGCGTCGTGAACATCGTCATCTGGGTAGGTGTCGGCGGCCTGTGGTGGAAGTTCCTGGGTCTCTGGTAGCACTCGCCTGGTCATAAAGAAGCCCCGCCAGCGAGCGGGGCTTCTTCATGTCAGCGGGAGGAATCAGGCGAAGAGCTTCGACAGGCCGTAGGCGACGACGGTGGAGGTGCCGACGCCGATGAGGCCAGGGAGCATGAAGCTGTGGTTGAGGAGATACTTGCCGATCCGCGTGGTGCCCGTGCGGTCCATGTTGATGGCGGCCAGATCGCTGGGGTAGAAGGCGAAGAAGAAGTAGGCGTAGCTCGCGGGGATCAGACTCAGCAGCAGGGGCGTCGGCAGGCCCAGCGCATAGCCGAAGGGCAGCATGATGGTGAGCGTTGCGGCCTGGCTCTTCACGCAGGCGGACACGGCGAACATGGCGAGGGCGTAGGTCCAGGGGGCC
>CAIRAS010000041.1 GCA_903876615.1 uncultured Holophagaceae bacterium | reverse complement strand
TTCGTGTCTTCGTGGTGAATCTTTTTATTTCGCCATTCGCCTGGCCTTGAACGCGGCCTCGTAGGCGGCGGTGCTGGCTTCCAGGCCGCCGTCTTCGACTTCGCCGATGAGGTCGTAGGCGTGGGCCTTGACGATGCGGACACGCTGGATGGTGTTGGCTTGGGGGACGCCGTCCACCAGCAGGACGTTGCCGTCGATCTCCGGGGCCTGGCCCTGGTGGCGGCCCTTGATGATCATGTCCGTCTCTTCGTGGGCGCCCTCCACCAGCACGTCGATGACCTGGCCCACCTTCTCCTGGTTCTTCTCCCGGGCGATCTTCTGCTGCAGCTCCAGGAGGCGGCGCTTGCGGGCCTCCTTGGTGCGCTTGGGGATGGGGTCACCCAGGGCGTGGGCCGTGGTGCCCTCCTCGGGGCTGTAGGTGAAGACGCCCACGTGGTCGAAGCGGGCCTCCTGCACGAAGCCCTTGAGCTCCGCGAAGGCGGCCTCGTCCTCGCCGGGGAAGCCCACGATGAAGTTCGAGCGGATGGCGATGCCCGGCACCAGGCGGCGCACCTTCTCCAGCAGCTTCAGGAACTGCTTGCGACTGCCGCCCCGGGCCATGGCCTTGAGGATGGCGGCGTCCGCGTGCTGCAGGGGCATGTCCAGGTAGCGGGCGCAGTTGGGGGTCTCGGCCATGGCACGCAACAGGCCGTCCGTGAGGCGGTTGGGGTAGGCGTAGTGGATGCGGAACCAGCGCAGGCCCGCCACCTGGCCCAGGGCGCGCACCAGCTTCTCCAGGGCGTCGGGGTCGCCGAAGTCGCGGCCGTAGTCCGTGGTGTCCTGGCCCACCAGGCTGATCTCCAGCACGCCCTGGGCCACCAGGTTCTCCGCCTCGGCCACCACGCTCTCGATGCGGCGGCTGCGCTGGGCGCCCCGGAGCAGGGGGATGACGCAGAAGGCGCAGGCGTGGTCGCAGCCTTCACTGATCTTCAGGTAGGCGCTGGCCTTGGGGGTGGTGAGCAGGCGGGGACTGGTCTCGGAGTAGAGGTAGTCGGGGTTGGGGTTCAGCTCGAAAGAGGCGCCCGCGCCGATGACCTCGGCGATCTGCTCGATGTCCCGGGTGCCCAGGCAGGCGTCGATCTCCGGCATCCCGGCCATGAGCTCGTCCCGGTAGCGCTCCACTAGGCAGCCCGCGACGATGAGCTTCTCGCAGACGCCGTCCTGCTTCATGGCGGCGGCCTGGAGGATGGCCTCGACACTCTCCTTCTTGGCGGCGTCGATGAAGCCACAGGTGTTCACCACCAGCACCTGGGCCTCCTCCAGCACCGGGGTGATCTCGTAGCCCTTGAGCCGCAGGTGCCCCAGCATCACCTCGCTATCCACGAGGTTCTTGGGGCATCCCAGGGACATGAATCCGACTTTGGTCAACGGGCCTCCGGTGAACCTCACAGTTTACCGCTCGCTGCCGATGACGTCTGTAGCGCGTGCTAAACTCACCCCCCTCACTCTCCGGACCAGCCATGAAGCTCACCCTCCAGGTTGATGGTGCCCTGCACCCTCTGACCCTCACCGAAGAGGGCGTGACCATCGGCCGGGGCGACCAGGCCACCATCCGCATCCAGGCCAACGCCGTGAGCCGGGTGCACGCCCGGATCTTCCTCCAGGACGGGCGGCCCTACGTCATGGACATGAAGTCCCTGAACGGCACCTCGCTCAACGGGACGACCCTGAACGAGCCAGTGCCCCTGCACCTGGGGGACAAGGTCCTGCTGGGGGAGGCCATGGTGGTGTGGGTGCCCGAGGGCGGTGTGCACCTCCCGGTTACCGGCCTGAATCTGAACCTGGCCCCCAAGGCCGTCGCCTCCCGCATCTCCCTGGAAGACCGGGCCTTCGACGCCTCTGGTTCGATCCTGGTGCCCCACGCCAGCCTAGAGGCCATGCTGGCCCAGGCCAGCGGCCAGCACCCCGCCGGGGAGGCGGTCACGCTCTTCCAGCGGTTGGCGAGCATGGCCGGCACGCTGCTCCGCGCTGCGGGCCTGACGGAGCTGCTGGATTCGGTGATGGGCCTGGTGACGGCCCAGATTCCCTGCCAGCGGGGGTTCATCCTGCTGGCGGACGCCAGTGGCGAGCTGGTGCCCGAGCTGATCTGGGAGGAGCACCCGGGCCAGCATCTTGCGCCCATCAGCCGCACCATCGCCCGCACGGCCATGAAGGACCGGGTGGCGATCCTCACCACGGACGCCCGGCTGGATCCGCGCTTCAGCGCCGGGGAGAGCATCAAGCTTCATGGCATCACCTCGGCCCTCTGTGCACCCCTCATCGTCGAGGACCAGTCCCTCGGCGTGATCTACCTGGAGACCAGCCTCAACAAGGGTGGCTTCAAGCGGGAGGACGAGCACCTGCTGAGCGCCATGGCCAACTTCGCAGCCGTGGGCATCCAGCGCGAGCGGGAGGCCCGGTTCCGCCAGCGGCTGGAGCGCTACCACAGCCCGGCGGTGGTGGATCAGATCCTCAAGTCCAGCCAGAACAAGGAAGCGCCCATGCTCCAGGCGCAGCGCTGCCAGATCAGCGTGCTCTTCGCCGACATCTCCGGGTTCACCCGCATGAGCGAAGGCATGGAGCCCTTGGTGCTGGCGGGCATCCTGAACCGCACCTTCGAGGCCATGACCGACCAGATCTTCAGCCGGGGCGGCACCCTCGACAAGTACATCGGCGACGCCATCATGGCTTTCTTTGGCGCACCGAACCCCGATCCCGACCATGCCCGGCACGCTGTGGCCGCCGCGGTGGCCATGCAGGAGACCCTCTACGCCCTCAACGCGGCGCGGCCCCAGGGCTACCCCGAGCTGAGGATGCGCATCGGCATCAACAGCGGCGAGGCCTTCGCGGGCGACATCGGCTGCGAGAAGCGCATGGACTACACCGTCATGGGCAGCACCGTGAACCTGGCCTCCCGCCTGGAGAGCAGCGTGGCCCGGCCGGGTCAGGTCGTGGTGGGACCCAGTACCGCGGAGCTCATCGACCAGGAGGCACTGCGGCAGCTGGGCGCGTTCTCCCTCAAGGGCATCGAGCAGGAGGTGCGGCCCTTCGAGGTGCTGTGGACCCACGATGGGCCCACGGCGGTCCACTAGGCACTCTTAGTCCTTGATGAAGTCCTTCCAGAGCATCGAGGGCTGGATGCCTGAGTTGCGCTGGTACTTGCCGGACTCGTAGCTGTCATATGCGCCGCTGACGGTGTGGTAGAAGATCTGGCAGATGGCCACGCCGGCATAGATGCGCACGGGCTGGATGCAGCTGATCTCCAGGGTCCAGTAGCCGCAGAAGCCGATGTCGCCGAAGCCGGCGGTGACGTGCACGAAGAGGCCCAGGCGCCCGACGCTGCTGCGACCCTCCAGCATGGGCACCATGCCCTGGGTCTCGGTGTACTCCAGGGTGCGGCCCAGGTAGAGGCGCCCGGGCTGCAGCAGCAGCCCCTCGGGGGGGATCTTGAGGAACTCGATGCCATTGGGTCGGGCCATGTCGAGCTCGCGCTCGGTGTAGACCGCCAGATCCTCGCCAAGGCGCAGGTTGTAGCTGTTGGGGTTCAGCTGCTCGTCGCGCCAGGGCTCGATGCGCAGCTGACCCTGGGCGCGGGCCTCCTGGATCTGCCGGCCGGTGAGGATCATGCGGGCCCCCTGGGGAAGGCGGCCGTCGGGGGGGCGCCGGTTCGGGTCGTCAGAGGCACGTCAGCGGTCGACCTTGATCACCACAGTCTTGCTGATCAGGTCGTGGATGCCCTTGCGTTCACCGCCAAGGATCATGAGGTAGGGGAGCCCCAGGAGGAGGCCATTGATGAAGTGGCCCACCATGCGCAACGCGGCGGCGCTGACATCGATCCGGCCCCTCGGGTTGCCCTCAGGCACCACGCGCAGCTTCATGATCTTCTTGCCTGCGCTGGCGCCGAACTTGATCCAGCAGTAGGGGAGGAAGAGCCAGACATAGCCCACGCCGACAGCAAAGTGCAGCAGGCCGATCAAGATGGCAATCAGGCAGGCCCCGGGTCCGAGGACCAAACCCAGCACCGACTGGAGGACGAAGATGGCAATCCAGAGCGCGACCAGGGGAACCATGTCGATAAGGTAGGCCAGGAGGCGGCTCCCGAAGTCCCCACGCTCTCCCGTGGGCTGGGCGTCATCCGGTACAGGGGGCAGATAGGACTGGAGGAAGGCGGGCAGGGGATTCGCCAGGGCACCTGCGCTCATCAGGGGACCGGGCCCCGGGGCCTCTTGGGGAGCCACCGGCGGGAGGGGTGGTGCCACCGGGGGGGCCGGCGGCGGCGCCTGGCTCACCACCTGGCCCGTGGCGATCTGATCCTGGCTCAGGGGTGGTGCCTCGGCCTCGACGGGGGGCTTGCCAGAGTGGATGGCCGCAAGCTCTTCGGCGGACATGCGCACGGTGCCCTGGGGCACCTGGACACTCACGGGCAGGGTGCCGGGGCTGACCTCGGGCTGGAGGTCACGGAAGGTCATCTGGACCTGGCCCAGGGTGATCCGGTCCCCGTCCCGGAGGGGGGAGGACTGCACCCGGTTGCCGTTGACCAGAACCCCGTTGCTGCTCTGCAAGTCTTGAATTTCATAGCCTTCGCCGACCTTGCGCAGGACGCAGTGGTGGCGGCTGATGCTGGGATCGGGCAGGCGGAGGGTATTGTCCAGCTCGCGGCCCATGTGGACCTCGTTGTCGACTATCTCGAACTCTCGGACGCCCGCGCTTTCATGTACCAGCAGCTTTGCCATAGGAAATCCTCGCGGTAGATGGGATGGGCGGAAGTGTAGCGCATCCGCGCCGGGATTCGATCGGGTTCTTCCTTGACGGGTCGAGGCGGACCCGCCAATCTTCCCCAAGACTCGAAGGTGCAGGCATGGTGCTTTTCAATGCGGCCACCAAGGAATTGACGGCCAAGATTGTCTACTACGGACCCGGCTTGTGCGGGAAGACAACCAATCTCCAGCACGTCTATGACACCCTGCCCGGGGACGGCCGGGGCAAGATGCTCTCCCTGGCCACGCAGACGGACCGCACGCTCTTCTTTGACTTCCTGCCCATCGACCTTGGCACTATTCGGGGGATGAAGACCCGGATTCAGCTCTACACGGTGCCCGGCCAGGTCTTCTACGACGCCACCCGGAAGCTGGTCCTGCGCGGCGCCGATGCCGTGGTCTTCGTCGCGGACTCCCAGGCCCCGGCGCTGGAGAGCAACAAAGAGAGCTTCCAGAACCTCATCGTCAATCTCAAGGACCAGGGGGCGGATCTGGCGAAGATCCCCCACGTGATCCAGTGGAACAAGCGGGATACGCCCAACGCCCTGCCCATCGAGGTCCTGGAGCGGGAGGTCAACATCTTCGGGGTGCCCACCTTCCCCGCCTGCGCCATGCGGGGCGAGGGGGTCCGGGAGACCCTCACGGGGGTGGCCAAGCTGGTCCTGAAGAGTCTCGCCGAGAAATACGGCGGC
>CAIRAS010000040.1 GCA_903876615.1 uncultured Holophagaceae bacterium | reverse complement strand
TGGAGACTGTGTCCGTGGCCTTGACCATGTCCTTGAGGGGCGGCGTGCCGAGGGGGTTCCGCAGCGCGGCGAAGACCGCGCCGGCCTCGTCCGCCATGGCCTCCAGGTGCTTCGGCTCGATGACCTGGGCGTCCTCGGGGACCGGCAGGTCCAGGCCGAGCTTTCCGTAAGCGAGCTTCACCGTTTTCATCGTTGCCCCATTCCCACGGCCGAAGCCGCTCGCAGCCTGCGTTCCTGAAGGTGGGACCAGACCGTGTCAAGGTCCTGGTCCTGGTCGAACAGTGTCTCGGTGGTGCAGAGGATCTGGTCCACCAGCTCGCGGCAGCTGTAGCGGATCCCGTGCCGCTCCAGCACCGGGATCGCTCGGCGGCTGAGGAGCAGCGTGTGTAGTTCCGGGATGCCAAGCCGCGCCACCATCAGAGCTGCAGCCCGTCCGGTGACCCGGTCCACCAGCCGGGTCCGGGCCTGGTCGTGGCCGCTCTGGTCGAAGAACTCGTCCAGGTCGAACAGGGGCAGCAGCCAGTGCTTTCCGCTGGAGAAAATCACCTCGTCCCCCTCGAAGAGCTGCAGCGTCAGGTGCGCGGGCAGGCCCAGCTCCGGAGCCCGGCGGGCCTCATCCCACACGGCTTCCCTCCTGGGTTCCGGGCTGCGTGGGCAGGAGCCGGAGCAGGGATGTGCCCCCGAGGATCTGGAGCAGGAGGCCCGGCAGCCGGAGGCTGAAGGTCTCGAAGCAGGCCTGGGCGCCGCCCTGCAGCAGCTGCGGGAAGAGCGCCAGCGCCTGCTGCACACCCACCACCAGCGCGAGGAGCGCCAGGGTCGGCCGGCGGCCACGGGCGGCCACCAGCGCAGCCACGACACCCAGCAGCGCCGACTGGAGCAGCAGCTCCCGAAGCAGCGCGGCCGGGGGCATCCCAGTCACGAAATGGTTGGCCAGGGGGGAGAGAAGGCCCGTCAGCAGGCCCACCTTCATGCCGTAGCGCCAGCCTGCGATCAGGGTGAAGAAGAAGATCGGCAGCAGCGTTCGGCCCGCATCGGGAATCCGGTGGACCAGGAGGGGGAACAGCAGGTTGCCCGCCACCAGGGCGCAGGTCGCCAAATAGAACCGGCTGTCCGCCAGCCCCAGCGGCTGGGGAAGGACCATGAGAGGCGCACCGGAACGGGCCATGGGAACTCCTGAAAGGGGACCGGACAAATGCTACCACAAGGTCATTTTACAACCCCTCCAATCGTACCCGGGAAACCCGAAGAGCCGCTAGACTCGGAGCTTACCGACAACCTGGAGCTGCGCCTTCCTGCCTGATCCGGGATTGTTTCCCCAAAATTTACAAGGGCTGCCATGCTCCGAGTGCTCAAGGTGATCGCCCAGATCGGTCTGCTGAGCCTGTTCGTCTGGCTGGGGGGCCGCTTCGCCTCGCTCACGGGTCTGCCGCTCCCCGGCAACGTCGTGGGGTTGATCTTCCTCTACCTGGCGCTGCGTTCAGGCCTGGTGAAGCTGGAGCTCATTCAGGAGGGCGCGGACTTCCTGCTGAGGCACCTGGTGTTCTTCTTTATCCCGGCGGCCGTGGACCTGATGAACTGGGGCGGGATCTTCTACCAGTATGGCTTCCAGCTGGCCCTGGCCATCGCGGGGAGCACCCTGCTGACCTTTGGGGTGGCGGGCCATGTCAGCCAGTGGCTGCGGCGGAGGCACCAGCCATGCGCCTCGTGATGATGGGCTTCGGCCTCGGCCTGACCCTCGGGGCCTACTTCCTGGCCAAGACTCTCTACATGAAGTATCGGCACCCCCTGCTGAACGTCGTGCTCCTGGGGGCGACGCTGGTTGCCGCCGCCTTGCTCCTGCTGAAGATTCCCTACCAGGCCTACGTGCCGGCCCGGAGTCTCATGATGTCGCTGCTGGGCCCGGCCACGGTGGGTCTTGCGGTGCCGCTCTATCGGAACCGGGACCTGCTGAGCCGCCATGCGCCCGCGATCCTGGCCGGGGTTGGGCTCGGGACGCTCACCTCCGTGGTCTCCGTGGCCTGGCTGGCGGCCTTCGTCGCCCTGCCGCGCGAGGTCGTCCTCTCCCTGCTGCCGAAGAGCGTGACCATCCCCTTTGCCCTGGAGATCGTGCGGCTCCACGGCGGCAGCCAAGCCCTGGCCTCGGCCTTCGTGGTGGCCACGGGCACCCTGGGCTCGGTGTTCGGGGGGGCGCTGCTGACCCGCGTCGGGGTGCAGGACCCCATTGCCCGGGGGCTGGCCATGGGGACAGGTTCCCACGGCCAGGGCACGGCCATGGCCTTCCTGGAGGGCCCGCAGCAGGGCACCATGGCCGGTCTGGCCATGACCCTGTCGGGCATCACGACCACCCTACTGGCCCCGCTGCTGATCCGGCTGCTGCTGAAAGCCTAGAGGACACAAAAACCGAGGGGGCGGAAACGACCCGCCCCCCCGGAGATGTTACGGATCCTGCTACCTGAGGAGGGCGAGGATCGCCTGACTGGAGGTGTTGGCCTGGCCCAAGGCACTGATCCCGGACTGGTTCAGGATCTGGAACTTGGAGAGGTTGACCACTTCGTCCGCCACGTTCGCGTCCCGGATCTGGCTGTAGGCGGCGGTGAAGTTCTCCACCTGGATGCCCAGCGAGTTCGAGACACTCTGCAGCTGCTGCTGGTTGGCGCCGATGGTGCCGCGCAGGGAGGAAACCTTGTCGAGGGCCGTGGCGATGTCGGTCGCGGCCGTGCCAGCCAGAGCCGCCGTGGTCAGCTTGTCGGTCGATGCCGACAGAGAGTGGAAGGTGCCAACGGTGACACCCACAGCGGTGAACCCGCCCACGGCCACGGAGATGGAGCTTCCACCAAAAATCTTGGCGGAGTTGAACTTGGTGCTGGTCTCCATGTCGGAGAGGGTGGTGATAATGTTCTGGAACTCAGCATCCAGAGCGGTCTTGCCAGTGCCGCTGTCGGCACCGGAGGTGCCGCTGGCCGCCTGCTGCGCCAGTTCCGCAGCCCGCGTCAGCAGGTTGGTGACTTCGTCCAGCACGCCGTCAGCGGTCTGAAGGATGGAGATGCCGTCGTTGGCATTGCGGCGGCCCTGGGCGGCGATCCGGACGTCCGCGCCCAGCTTGTTGCTGATGGCGAGGCCGGCCGCGTCGTCGGAGGCGCCGTTGATGCGTCTGCCGGTGGTGAGCCGCTGGATGGTCTTCTGGAGACCCGAGTTCGTGGAGCTCAGCTGACGGCTGGCACCCAAAGCGGCGATGTTATTGAGAATTGAAGTCATGGCATCCTCCGTGATGCGCTGGGCAGCATCCTTGCTGCCGGGTTGTTCACAGGTGGGTTACCTGCTTGGGGAATCTTTCGGCCCATTTGTCTAGATTCTTAACTTATTTTTTCGAGGCATGGGATTGACCTCACAGCGCCGTCCCTGGTGACCGCGGTTGTCGTTCTCGGTGAGTGCATCGTTTCCATGCTGGTTTTTGACTATGGTAAAAAAGCAAACTCAGCAGACAAGGCGGTTATGAGAAATTGGCAGATGGATTCTGCCCCCCTCACCGCGTAAAAACAGGGCTTCCCGCACCCCTTGGTACAGGCTTACTTCCTGGGGCTCAGGGCCCGGTTTTCGGTGGGCTCAGTTGCCGCGCCCGGGCACCTTTGGTGGGAATTTCGCAAGGATGTCCCGGACGGCCCTGGGCACGAGCTCGTCGGCGTCCTCGGGGGTGTTCAGTCCCGTGAGCGCGCCTGCGGCGGCGCCCTGCCAGACCAGCTGATTGCTCTTGAAGTCCACGATCTCAAGGACGATGGTGCCCTCCTTGAAGTGCTTCACCTGGCTGGTGGAGACGCCCACGCGGCCGTAGACCGGACGGAAGCCCCAGCCGGTGCTGACGCGGGTGGTGGTGCGCACCTTGCGGTCTTTCATCACGGGATAGTAGGTCACCAGGAAATCCGGATCGGCCCGGGTCTCCAGGACGAATCCCTTGACCTGCAGCTCCTTCTCCACCGCGGCTCGGACGCGCTTATCCATGAGGCTGGTGGTGCCCCCGGGACCCTTTTTGGAGGTGTAGTAGTCGAAGGTCCGGTAGCGGGCGAAGGACGCGGTGACATCGTAGTCGTAGTTCACGGAATAACCACTGCACCCCAGGAGCAGGGCCAGGGGCAGCAGCAGGGCGAAAAGACGGTAGGGGCGCATGGGCTCTCCAGTTCAAGACAATGGACGTCCTGATCACCTCAAGGTTTAGGCGCTCCGGGATGACCCGGGGCAGGGCGGAATCGGAACCCGGCGGGCGGTTGGTCTGTCCCGGGCTGTGCGTTCCCTAGCAATTCTTTGCTCCGGAGGGCGTTTTGGACGATCCTAAGGGGGATGGTCCTTGATCCCACCCTCGATCCCGGCGCTTCCAGCCCCCTCTATCTGCAGCTGCAGCGGCGGCTCCGTGGGCTCATCCAGCAGGGCGAGTGGCGCCCGGGTACCCGGCTGCCCGCCGTGCCGGAGCTGGCTCAGCGCTGGGGGGTCCACCGCCTGACGGTCCTGAAGGCCCTGGCGGGACTCAAGCGTACGGGCTGGATCCAGACGGTCCAGGGCCGGGGCAGCTTCGTGGCCCCGCGCCTGCCCGAGGCCCCGGGGCTGCGCGCCAGCAGCGAGTTCCCCTTCGAGGGCTCACCGCTCCTGGTGCACGATGGCGAGCTGGGCTCCTGGCTGGGCGAGACCCTGGAGCGGGTCCAGGACAGCCACCTGGTGAGCTTCTCCGCCGGCTTCATCCCCTCGGACCTGCTGCCGGGCGAGCAGCTGCGGCGGCTGACCGCCCAGGTGCTCAAGGATCTCGGCTCGGAGGCCTGGGTCTACTCCGCCCCTGCCGGCCATCGCCCCTACCTGGAAGCCGTGGGCCGCTGGCTGGCCTCGGAAGGCGAGCCCATCGACGAGGGCTGGGGCATCCGTACGCTGCCCGGCGCGCAGTCGGGTCTGGCCCTGGCGCTGGAGTCCTTCACGGTGCCCGGCGACAAGGTGCTGGTGGAGAGCCCCTGCTATGTCGGCATCCTGGCGCTCATCAAGGCCCTAGGCCGCGAGGCGGTGCCCGTGCCTGTGGACCGGCAGGGCCTGGACCCGGACCGCCTCTCCTCGGCGCTGCAGCGCAGCGAGGCGAAGATGCTCTTCACGGTGCCCAGCTTCCACAACCCCACGGGGATGACGCAGTCCAAGGCCCGCCGGGAGCGGGTCCTGGCCCTGACCCGGACCCACGGCGTGATCCTGGTGACGGACTCGGCCTACGGGGACCTGCGCTTCTCCGGCAACCCCATGCCTGCCTATCGGCGGCTCGAGGGGGCGGACCACGTGATCCACCTGGGCAGCTTCTCCAAGTCCCTGGCCGCCGGGCTCCGCCTGGGCTACCTCATCGCCCGGGACGACCTGCTGCGGCGCATGGCGCCCATCCAGGAGGTCCAGACCATCGCCCAGCCCCCGCTGCTGCAGGCCGTGGTGGCGCGCTTCCTGGACAACGGCGGCTTCCGGCGCCACCTG
>CAIRAS010000039.1 GCA_903876615.1 uncultured Holophagaceae bacterium | reverse complement strand
CCTGAGCGACCCCGTGGGGTAGTAGATGCCGGCGTGGATCACCTCGCTGTTGCGGGAGCTGATGCCCGTACCGATGTGGTCCTCCGCCTCGAGGACCACGACCTCGCGCCCCCGCAGTGCCAACTCCCGCGCCAGGGCCAGGCCTACCACCCCCGCCCCAATCACGACACAGTCGACCCGTTCCATGCCTTCCATCCTACGCTGGGCCTCATGGACTTCTGAGATCCACAGATTCCACAGATTGCACAGATTCACAAAGAATAAGCGCTCCCGATTATCCGCCTTGCTCCGCCAATTCCGACCTTCGTGTCCTTCCTGGAGCGCCTTTCCGGCGAGGCTGGCCGATAACCAGGCGAGCATTTAGTGGCACCTTGGGCAGACTCCCCGGCGCCGCCGCATGGGGGCTTGGTGGGCTCATCCGCCTTGGCCCTCGGCCAATCTGTGTAATCTGCGTAATCTGTGGTTCCAGTTCTTGTTCTTGTGCAGTCTTGCCGGGTTTTCCGAATCGCGCGGGTTTCATGTCCACTCCGATGATGCAGCAGATCGCGGGCCTCAAGCGCGAGGCGGGCGATGCCATCCTGCTGACGCGCATGGGGGACTTCTACGAGCTCATCGGGGAGGACGCGGTGCGGGCGGCGCCGGTGCTGGAGATCGCCCTCACCCAGCGCGGCAAGGGCACCGAGGGCGAGACGCCCATGTGTGGGGTGCCCCACTTCGCGCTGGAGTCCTACCTGCCCAAGCTGCTGGCCGCGGGCTTCTCCGCCGCCATCGCCGAGCCCACGGCCAAGGCCGAGGACGTGAAGGGCCTGCTGCCTCGGGCCATCAAGCGCATCATCACCCCGGGCACCTGGCTGGACGACGACGCCCGGTGGCTCTGTGCCCTGCATCGTGTGGGTCCGGCCTGGGGGCTGGCCCTGCTCCAGCTGGCCTCGGGGGCCTTGCGGGTGATCCCGGGCGAGGGCGAAGAGGCCCTCCACGCCACCCTGGAGCGGCTCGCCCCGCAGGAGCTGATCCTGGCCGAGGGGGCGCCGGAGCTGCCCGAGCTGGAGGCGGCCCGCACCCGGCTGCCGGCCTGGCGCTTCGAGGCCTCCCGGGCCCGGCAGCAGGTGCTGGCCTTCTTCGGCTGGCAGCACCTGGAAGGCGTGGGCCTGGATCCCTATCCCGCGGCCCTGGGTGCCCTGGCGGCGCTGCTGGATCAGGTCGAAGCCACCCAGAAGGGCCGTCCTGCCCACCTCCAGGGCGTGGCCCTCGAACTGGGCGCCGCCGGACCGCTGCTCGACGCCACCAGCGCCCGGCACCTAGAGGTGCTGGCCAACGGCATGGACGGCGGCCGCGCCGGGTCGCTGCTGGCCCTGCTGGACCAGTGCCGCACCCGCATGGGTTCGCGCCTGCTGAAGGGCTGGCTCGAACAGCCCCTGCGCGACCGCGGCACCTTGGAGCGGCGCTGGTCCCAGGTGGCCTGGCTCACCGAGGACCGCCGCCGGGGACCCATCCAGACGCTGCTAACTCAGGTGCCGGACCTCGACCGCCTGCTGGGCCGCGTGGCCCTGGGCCTCGCCTCGCCACCGGAGCTGGGCCAGCTGCGCGACGGCCTGGGGGTGCTCCAGAAGCTCCCGGCCCGCCTCCAGGACGAGGGCTGGGCCTCGGAGGTGGCGGAGCTCGGCCTCTGGCCTGGGGAGACGCCACTCTGCGGGGAGCTCCTCCAGGGCCTCCAGCACAGCCTGGCCGAAGCGCCCCCCCTGGACCTGGAGAAGGGCGGCGTCATCCGCGAGGGCGTGGACCCCGAGCTGGACGCGGTCCGCCGCCTCGCCCGGGACGCCCGGCAGGTGATGCTGGAGCTGGAAGAAGAAGAGCGCCGGCTGAGCGGCATCCAGAGCCTGAAGATCAAGTACAACCGGGTCTTCGGCTACTACTTCGAGATCACGAAGTCGAACCTGGGCGCGGTGCCCGCCCACTTCCTCCGCAAGCAGACGCTGGCCAACGCCGAGCGGTTCACCACGGAGAAGCTGGTGGCCTTCGAGCAGCGGATTCTTAGCGCCGAGAGCGACCAGGCCCGCCTGGAGGCGGTCCAGTTCCAGCGCCTGCTGGCCCTGGTATTGGAGCACCGCGCGGACCTGATTGCCCTGGCCCGCGCCGTGGCCGCCCTGGATGTGCTGGCCGCCCTGGCCGAGCGGGCGCGGCTCTCGGGCTGGACCCGGCCCGAGCTGGGTGACGACCGGGAGCTGACCCTGGCCGCGGCCCGGCATCCCATGCTGGAAGCCCGCCTGGGGCGCGAGTGCATCCCCAATGACCTGCAGTTCAGCGCCGCCCAGCCCATGGCGGTGGTGACCGGTCCCAACATGGGCGGCAAGTCCACCTTCCTGCGCACCTCGGCCCTGCTGGTGGTGCTCGCCCAGAGCGGCTCCTTCGTGCCGGCGGAGCTCATGCGCTTTGGCCTGGTGGACCGCATCTTCACCCGCATCGGCGCCTCGGACCAGCTGGCCAAGGGCCAGTCCACCTTCATGGTCGAGATGACGGAGACCGCCCGGATCCTCAACCAGGCCACGGCGGTCAGCCTGGTGATTCTCGACGAGATCGGCCGGGGCACCAGCACCCGGGACGGCCTCTCCCTGGCCGAGGCCATCGCCTTGTTCCTGCGAGATCTTAAGGGCGGGGCGCCGCGCACCCTCTTCGCCACGCACTACTTCGAGCTGACCAAGCTGGCGGAGGACTCGCGCATCCAGAACCTCCACGTGGAGGTCCAGGAGTGGGAGGAGCAGCTGCACTTCCTCCACCGCGTGGCGCCCGGACCTGCGGACCGCAGCTACGGCATCCAGGTGGCTCGGCTGGCGGGGCTGCCCAAGTCCGTCATCCAGAAGGCCCAGCGCCTGCTGGCCCAGGCCCCGGAGGCACCGCCCCGGCCCCCGATGCCTTCCCAGCCGGCCTTGCCGATGTTCGAGGTGGAGCCCGACAGCCTCCGCGCCGAGTTGGAGGCCCTGGACCTGAACCGCATGACGCCCCTGGAAGCGCTCAACTGGATCGCCGGGAAGCGGTCATGAGCGCCCCCAACCACCCCATGCGCCGCCGGGAGCGAGAGCTGGATCCGGCCGAGGCCTGGGCCCTCCTCGCCCGGGCTGAGTTCGGGGTCCTCGCGACGGTGGGCCGGGATGGCTGGCCCTACGCGGTGCCCGTGAACCATGTGCTCGTGGACGGGGCACTGCTCATCCACTCGGCGACCGAGGGCCACAAGCTCGACAACCTGGCGGGCGACTGCCGGGTGTCCTACTGCGTGGTCACCCAGGCGGAGGTGCTGCCGGAGGAGCTCTCCACCCGCTACGAGAGCGCCATCGTCTTCGGCCGGGCCGTCCAGGTCCACGCCGAGGCGGCCCGGCTCGCCGCGCTCCAGGCCATTGGCCAGCGCTTCGCGGCCCAGTACCCGGATCAGGTGCGGGCGGGCATCGAGAAGAACCTCGCCCGCGTGACGGTCTTCCGGGTCGAGCTCGAGCGCGTGACCGGCAAGGCCCGGCGCTGAGCTCAGAAGGCAACCTTCAGCTGACGCAGCTGGGCCATGAGGACCACGGGCGTGGTGTAGGTAAGGCCGATCATCCCCAGCTTCGTGGCCGCTTCGGCGAAGGGCGGCAGGTCGTCGATGTAGACGCAGACCTCGGGCGGCAGTGCCAGCTTCGCCAGCGCGTCCTGGTAGATGCGGAGATCGGGCTTGCTGGCTCCCACCTCGTAGGAGAGGGTGACGGTGTCGTAGAGGGGGAAGACCGGGGCGGTGCGGATGAAGTGGTCAAAGTGCCAGGGGCAGGTGTTCGAGAGCAGGCCGATGCGGTAGGTAGGCTTCAGCTTCCGCATCAGCTCCAGCGTGCTATCGATGGGGGTGAAGAGGTCCGTGAAGACGGGGAGGAACTCGGCCTCGGTCAGCTCCCGGCCGCAGAGGGCGGACACCCCCGCGAGGAAGGCCTGCGAGTCGATGCGGCCCGCTTCGTAGTCCTGGCTCAGGGAAGAGTCGTCGTAGATCGCCCGCTTCAGCTCCTCGGCGGAACGGCCGGAGAGCCGGGCCAGGCCCATCAGGAAGCGGCCATTGTCGAAGCGGTACTGCACGTTGCCGAAGTCGAAGATGAGCGCCCGGACGGGATTCTCGGGAGGGTGGCGCTGGAGGAAGGGCGCGTAGTCCTGGTCTGCCTTTGTGATGTGTTCCAGGTACCAGTGCTTGAGGAAATCCGAGGTCTCGCTGAGCAGGCGGGGGTCGGCGGGGTCGAAGCTGCGGTTCAGCTCCAGCAGCTTGTCCACGAAGCGGGCGTGCAGATCCCGGTGGTCGGCCAGTCGGAGATAGCCGCAGGCCTCGAGCAGCCTCTCCTCGGTGCTGAAGTGGACCCGCACGTAGTCGCAGAGTCGGCTGAAGACGGCGCCGACCACCACCGGATCCTGGCGCTCGCCGACCAGGCCGCCCAGCTCGTTGAGCAGGTCCAGCAGACTCCGGTGCTGGGCGTCGATCTCGCCGTAGCCGATGTTGTAGCGGTCTTTCCATGTGATCTGGACCATGAGGCTTTCCTGTGGATGGAGTGTCTATCGGAGGAGCCGGTCTGGCGAGCAAATCCTGTAGACTGCCGTCATGTCCAAGCCCAAACCGCCCCTCCCTGTCTGGCGTATCCGCCTCGCCTGGGCCGTGGCGCTCACGGTCGATGCCATCCAGATTCCCGCCGAAGCCGCGGGCCCCGTGGGCTGGTTCGTGGGAGCCGGCCTGGACTGCGTCGCCATGGGCACGCTCTGGGCGCTGGTGGGCTTCCACTGGGCCTTTCTGCCTTCGTTCCTGACCGAGTGGATTCCCTACCTCAACATGGCGCCCCTCTGGACCGTCGCCGTGGCCCTGGCCACCCGGGGCCGCAGCGCACCGGCCTTCGACGGCCTTCAGAAAACTGGAACCACCGAGGACAGAGCCTAGCCACCGATGAACACCGATAAAAAACGATAAAAGCATGATGAAAACAGCTGCCGAGTTCAGCTGCGGCAGCTGCGGTTTGCTTTTTCAGGTCGCTGCTGAGCCATGATCGGCAACCAACTCAGGAAAGTACCCCTACCGCGCCCAGGAGGGCCGCTCCCCCCAGCCAGAGGAGGGGATTCCAGCGCGAGCGCCAGGCCAGCCCGGCGCTTGCCGCCACCACCAGGGCGGTAGGCCAGCCACCTCCGGCCGCGCGGGCCAGGTGGCAGCCCGCGCCCAGCACCAGGCCCAGGGTCAGGGGGGCCAGGCCGCGCTCCAGGGCCCGCCGCCAGACCGACTCCCGGTAGCGATCCCAGAGGCGTCCGGCAGCGACGGCCAGGGTGCTGGAGGGCAGGCACATGCCCAGGGTGCAGACCAGGGCGCCGGGGATGCCCGCCACCTTCCAGCCGATGAGGCTGGTGATGAGCATGTTCGGACCCGGCGCGGCCTGGGCCAGGGCGAAGAGGGAGGCGAACTCCGTGGAGCTCATCCACTGGGACACGTCCACCACCTGGCGGTGCAACTCGGGAATGAGGGCATTGGCGCCGCCCACGGCCATCAGGGAGAAGCCGCAGAACCGCAGGAAGAGGCCCCCCAGGCTGGGCCGCATCAAGGGGCGACCTCAGGACGGCTGCCGCGGTCCTCGCGCCGGACGCTGAGCCAGCCGAGACCGAGGCCGATGGGCCCGAGCACCAGCAGCACCCAGAGCAGGGGCAGGCGGCCTACGAACACCGCCAGGAAGGTCAGCACCAGCAGGGCCCAGGACCAGACCTCCCGGTCCATGCGCAGGGCCAAGCGCCCGCCCGTGGCCAGGATCAGGCCCGCAGCGGCGGCGGCCACCCCGGTGAGGGCCCGGGCCAGAGGCGCCGAGTGGGCTAGGTGGGCATAGACCTGGGCCAGCATGAGCACCACGGCCAGGGGCGCGGAGACCAGGGCGAACACGGCGATCACTGCCCCGAGCCAGCCCTGGAAGCGGTCTCCGAGGATCGCGGCCATGTTCACGGCGTTGGGGCCCGGCAGGGTCTGGCCGAGGCTCAGCAGCTCCGTGAACTGCCGGTCCGTGAGCCAGCGGCGCCGGTCCACCAGGACCCGCCGCGAGTGGGGCATCACCCCGCCGAAGCCCGAGATGCCCACCAGGAAGAAGCCCGCAAAGAGCTGTCCCCGGGTGGGGGCAGGGGCGGTGGCATCGTCCGGAGTGGGGGCCACCTAGTCCACGGCCGCGCCGCGGATCTCGGCCTGGTTGTGCCGGCTCTGCTCTTCCATGAGGAGCTGACTCAGCTCCTTCTTGAGGGCGTTGAAGGCGGGACTGGCCACGTCCCTCGGTCGGTCCAGGTCCACCACCAGGTCGCGCTTGACGGTGCCCGGACGGTAGGTCATGACCACGGTGCGGTCCGCCAGGTAGAGGGCCTCCTCAATGCTGTGGGTGACGAAGATGATCGTCTTCTTCAGCTCCGTCCAGATGCGCAGCAGCTCGTCCTGCAGGTTGCGGCGGGTGAGGGCGTCAAGGGCGCCGAAGGGCTCGTCCATGAGCATGATGGGCGAGTCCAGGGCCAGCACCCGGGCGATGGCCACGCGCTGGCGCATGCCGCCGCTCAGGTCCTTGGGGAAGCGCTTCCGGAAGTCCGTGAGGCTCAGCATGGCCAGGAGCTCGGCCACCTTGGCCTCGATGGCGGCCTTCTCCTGGCCCTTGATCTCGAGGCCGAAGGCCACGTTCTGCTCCACGGTCATCCAGGGGAACAGGGCGTATTCCTGGAAGACCATGCCCCGGTCGGGGCCGGGCTCGGTGATGGCCGTCCCGTTCACGGTGATGGTGCCGGCGGTGGCGAGGCTGAAGCCGGCCACCGCGTTCAGCAGGGTTGACTTGCCGCAACCCGAAGGCCCCAGCAGGCACACGAACTGCCCCTGGGGGATCTCGAGATCGATGGCCTTGAGGGCATGGACCTCCTGGCCGCCGCTCTCGAAGACCTTGTGCACGCCCTGGATGGAGATGTGGCTGGCGGCGTCGCTCATCCCTGCTCCAGGCCCCGGTGCCACTTCAGCAGGTGGCTGCTGAGGCGGCTCATAAGGGTGTCGATGCCGAGTCCCAGGAGGCCGATGGTGAACATGCCGGCGATGATCTTGTCGGACCAGAGGTACTCACGGGCCTCCAGGATGCGGTAGCCGAGGCCGTTGTTCACGGCGATCATCTCGGACACGATCACCACGATGAAGGCCGTGCCCATGCCGATGCGGGCGCCAGTGAAGATGTAGGGCGTGGCGGCGGGCAGGATGATGCGGGTGAACTGGGTGAGACGGCTGGCCCCCAGGTTGCGGCCCACCCGCAGGTAGATGCTGTCCACGTTCTGGACGCCGGCCACGGTGTTCATCAGCACCGGGAAGAAGGCGCCGATGCTGATGAGGAACACCGCAGGGGGATTGCCCAGCCCGAACCACAGGATGGAGAGCGGGATGTAGGCGATGGGCGGGATGGGGCGCAGCACCTGGACCAGCGGATTGAACAGTCCGTAGGCCACCCGGCTGTAGCCCATGGCCAGGCCCAGGGGCAGGGCCAGGCCGCTGCCGATCGTGAAGCCCACCAGCACGCGGTAGAGGCTCCCGATGGCGTCCTGGATCAGCTCACCGGTGAAGCACCACTTGAGGTAGGAACCCTGGGCGGGATCGAAGACCTCCAGGGGCCGCAGGTAGGCCCACCACTTCAGGAGCACCGCCATGGGCGAGGGCAGGATGGTGGCGTTCACCCAGCCCATGGTGGAGAGCATCTGCCAGAAGGCCAGGGCGGCCAGGGGGACCAGGATGCCGGAAGCGGCGTGCCGGTATCCCTTCATCCCTTCTTCGCCTTGGCAGGCTTCTTGGGGGCGGTCACCGGGGCCGCGTCGATCTTCAGCTGCTTCTTGGCCTCGGTGAGCAGGTCGAGCTTCACCCAGTCCCCGGCCTTGGGCGGGTTGGCCATCTTGCCCACCCCATACTGGGCCATGAGGTCCGTGGTCACCTGCACGTGGGCCAGGGAGATGTCGTAGCAGAAGGGGGAGTTGCCGATGGCGTCCAGGTAGTCCTCGGAGCTGATCTGGTTCTTGAACATCACCTCGCGCACGAACTTCTCGGCGGTCTTGGGCTCGTCGATGAACTTCTTGGTGGCCTCCACGAAGCAGAGCAGGAAGCGCTGGGCCACGTCGCGGCGCTCCTTGTAGAGCTTCTCGGTGATGACCAGGGCCCGGATGGGCTCGCCCAGGGGCGTGTCGTAGGGCTTCATCAGCTCGACGCCAAACTTCTTGTTGATGGCCTGGGAGCTGTAGGGCTCGCTCTGGCACATGGCGTCGATGTTCTTGGACATGAGGGTCTGGTTGAGGTCCGCGAAGGGGAGGTAGAGCACCGTCACGTCCTTGCCCGGCTTGTCGGACCAGGTCAGGCCGGCGCTGGCCAGCTCGGCCAGCAGCAGCAGCTCCTGGGCGCCGCCCCGGGCCACACCGACCTTCTTGCCCTTCAGGTCCTTGAGGGACTTGATGCCGGAGTTCGTGCCCACCACGATGCGGGCGCCACCCTTGGCAAAGCCCGCCACCACGTAGATCGGAACCCCGGCCGCCCGGCCGGCGATGGCCGCATCCAGGGCCGCGGCGCTGGCGTCGATCTCGCCCGCCACGATGGCCGGGTTGATGTCGATGCCCTTGGGGAAGACCCGCTCTTCGATCTTGAGCTTGTACTTGGGGGCGAGCTCCTTCATGTAGGACACGGCGCCGTAGTGGGCGAATTTGAGGTTGCCCAGGCGGACGAGGTCCTGGGCCGACAGGCTGAGGGTCGTTAGCAGGAGCGCAGAGAGCAGGGCTTTCAGACGCATGGGGGACTCCTGGATAGGTACGGTTGCATCCATTCTAGGCCAGCCTCCCGGCGGCTGGGGGCTGAATGAGGGGCGGCCTCAGCGGCGGCGCGCCACCAGCAGGTACTCGCGGCCAGCCCGGCGGGGGTGGCTCTGCTGGGCCTCGGCCAGGTGCAGCACCTCGAAGCGGGCCTCGGCCAAGTGCCGCATCTCCGCCATGGGCAGGGCATGGGGTGGGCCGGGGCGGCCGTTCACATTGTGGAAGAGCGCGGCCAGCCAAAAGCCGCCGGGGCGCAGGTGTTCCGCGCAGGCGTCCACGTAGGCAGGGCGTCGGGCGGGATCCATGGCCACGAAGCAGGTGTGGTCGAAGATGCCGTCCCAGGGCCCCAGGTGGGTGCTGAACCAGTCGGCCTGGGACCAGCTGACGCGGTCACCATAGCGGTGCATGGCGCCCTGGATGGCGATGGGGGCGAAGTCCAGGCCCGTGACGGAGAAGCCCTTGCTCTCCAGTTCGACGGCGTCATGGCCGTAGCCGCATCCCGGCACCACCAGGTCGCTGCCGGGGTGCAGACCCAGGGGCAGGGCCAGACCCAGGAGCTCCTCCACCAGCGGTGTGGCCCGGTCCATGTCCCAGCCGGGACGGCCCTCGTCCTCGTAGATGCGATTCCAGTAGTCCGGATGGGTGGTCATGGCTCCAGGATAAGGCCCAGGGGGAACCTCGGTGCGCTGATTGAAATACTTTGCAGGAAGTCACTGGATGAAACAAAATTGCGCAGATCCACATTCCCCGCAGGAGGTCACCATGCCCGGGACGCCCCGAGTCCATCGAGTCCTGGCCATGGCGCTGCTGCTGTGCGGGCTGCCCGCCGTCGCCCAGACAAGGCCGGAGTCTGCGAAGGATGATCCCCGCTCGGTCTACCGGCGGATCCTCCAGCTCCAGGAGAAGCCCGAGCGCATCGACTGGGCAGGCCGCATCACAGAGCTGCTCAAGGAAGAGCCGGGCGACCTGGTGGTGACGGCGGTGGGGGACATGATCTTCAACGAGCCCATCAGCCAGCTGGAAGCGCCGGAGCGTGCGGGCCTTCTGCGCCTCATGCAGGAAGCCGATGTGGCCTACGGCAACATGGAGTTCTCGCTAAACGACCGGCCGGACCTCCAGCGGCCCTTCTACAACTTCCGGGCGCCCGTAGCCTTCCGCTGGGAGCTGGCCCGCACCGGCATCAACCTGGTGAGCGTGGCCAACAACCACGCCCTGGACTTCGGCCCCGAGGGCCTCAAGGAGAGCCTCAAGTCCCTGGACCAGTCCAACATCACCTATGCGGGCGCTGGCAGCACCCTGGCCGAGGCGCACGCCCCGGGCCGCCTGGAGCTGGCGGGCCACAAGACCCGCGTGGCCCTGCTGTCCTACATGCGCTACTGGACGGCGAAGTACCGCAGCAAGGATGCCAGCGGGCCCTCCCTCTCCACCATCGATCCCGCGGTGATCCTGGCGGTGCGGGACGGCAAGGTGGAGAAGGTGGAAGGCCCCCTGGAGAGCGATGTGCTGGCCATGGAGGACGACATCCTGCTGGCCCGGCGCCGCAACGACCTGCTGCTGGTGTCGCTCCACAACCACGACGTGACCCACCACCGCGCCTACGGCATCCAGGACACCACCCCGCCCAACGAGGAGATCATGTTCCGCCGCGCCATCGAGGCCGGGGCAGATATGGTGCTCGGCACGGGCCCCCACGTGCTGCGGGGCATCGAGCTCTACAAGGGTCGGCCCATCTTCTACAGCCTGGGTGATTTTATCTATCAGTACCGCACCCCCGAACGAATCCCCGTGGACCTCATCCACCAGCGGGACATTGAGATGCCCCGGCCGGCGAATGTCTCGGTCTTCGACCTCCGGGAGTCCCGCGAGGTGCTGGAGACAGTCCTGGTGCGCATGACCCTGAACCAGGGCAGGCTCAAGCGCATCCAACTGCTGCCGGTGACCATCGACGACGAAGGCCCGCTCTACGGTGTGCCCCGCCTGGCCAGCACCAAGCGCGGAGCCGAGATCCTCGCCCTCCTGCAGAAGCTCTCGGCGCCCTACGGTACGAAGATCACCCTCAAGGGCTGGTACGGCGAGGTCCAGCTTCCCTGAGCTTCCTGCGATCCTGAAGGCTCATCCTTGAGGTCGCCATGGGCCATCGCCTGCTCCTGATCTGTCTCGCCACCCTCTGCCTCCAGGCGGCGCCCCCGTCCTTCACGAAGGTCGGCAAGGGGCCAGGGGTCCTGCTGATCCACGGCTTCGGCGGGAACAAGGAGGTCTGGACCGAGGTGGCTGCGGAGCTGTCCCGGGACCACACGGTCCTGAGCGTGGACCTGCCCGGCAGCGGCGGGACGCCAGGACCGGCGGAAGTGGAAGGGCGGGCGGACTTTGGTCTGGTGGCCAAGGATCTCGCCAAGCTGGTACGCCAGGAAGGCCTGGTCCCCTGCCTAGTGGTCGGCCACTCCATGGGCGGCCCCGTCGGTGCCAGGGCCATCCTCGAAGATCCCACGGCCTTCCGCGGGCTGCTCCTGGTGGACAGCTACCTGAGCGCGCTGCCGGCGGCCTACCTGGAGCCGACAGCCGTCGCCCTGGGCGCGGATCCCGGTTCCACCCTGATGGTGTTCCTGGGCCTGATGACCAGCTCCCAGGAGCAGACCAAGAAGGTGGTGGCCGAGGCCCTGCGGATACCGCCGGCGGCCCTGCAGGCCTACCTGCGGGGCATGTGCGGGGACATCCTGGGGGGCCGCCATGCCCAGCTGCGCCTGCCGGTGCTGGACCTGGCCTCGGCGCCCCTGGACCCCGACCCCGCCAAGGAGGCGGTGAGCCTGGCTATCCACGGCTTCTCGCTGCTGCCAGCCTTCCGCGCCATCCACGTCCCTGCCACCAAGCACTGGATCATGTGGGATGCCCCGCAGGCCTTCCACACCGCCCTGCGCGCCTTCGAGGCAGGGCTGGGGCGCTGAGCCTCACCGGCGGAGGTTCCTTCTTAGCCGTTCAAGATGAAAAGCGGAACCACAGATGTCGCAGATTACGCAGATTTCAAAGACGGGCGCCGACCCACCCTACTTGGGACAATCTCCGCTTCCTCCGCTCCTCGGTTTCCCTCAGCGTCCATTTCCTTATTTTGCGCCGGCTATGGCGACTCCTGGTCGCGTGCAGCGGCGCCATCTGCGACATCTGCGGTTCTGCTTTTCAGTCTGAGGCTGGACGATACCCGGGACTGGTTCTGGGTTACCGATCGGCCAGCAGCCAAGCGGTGGCTAGGACGAGGCGGGCCATGCGGCGCACCTGCTCGGGGTCCAGCTGGTCCAGGGTGTCGCCGGGTTTGTGGTAGTCCGGGAAGTAGTCGCCGAAGAAGCGCAGGAACGGCACGTTGAGGCGGGCGAAGTCCCGGTAGTCGCTGCCGCCGCTCTTGCCGTCGGTCCAGTCGAGGTGCAGGGACATGCCCGTGCCCCGGCCGGCCTGGGCCACGACAGGGCCGAGATCCCGGTGGCGGGTGGAGAGGCCGGGCTCGGCGAAGTGGGTGGGCTGGAGCCCCTCCAGGAATTTCTCGGGCGCCTTCAGGCTGGGATCAGTGACCAGCTCCCGCAGCTCTTGGGGGGTCCAGGGATGGCCGATCATGTCGAGGTTCAGGTAGGCCTGGGTGGCGGCCAGGGGCCAGCGGGGGTGGCGGGTGTAGTGGCCCGAGCCGAACTTGCCCTCCTCCTCACCGGTCCAGAAGGCGAAGAGGAGCGTGCGCTTGGGCCGTACGGGGCTGGCGGCCAGCACCCGGGCCAGCTCCAGCACGGCGGCCACGCCCGAGGCGTTGTCGTCGGCACCGGGATGCAGCACGCCCGCAGGCATGCCGAGGTGGTCCATGTGGGCGCCGATGAGGATGGCCTGTCCCCGCAGGGCGGGGTCGGAGCCCATCAGGCGGACGAGGAGATTGGTGCTCTGGAGGGCTTTTACCTGGCCTCGGATGGTCAGGCTGGCGGTGCCTTCGATGGGGCTCTCCAGCAGGGCCCGAAGCTCGGGCGTCAGGGCCACCCGGGCCAGGGGTGGCTCGCCGGCAACCACCACCCCAGGGGCCGCTAAGAAGTAGGGCAGGGCCGGTTCCTTGCCCGCCTGGATGCGCTGATCCAGGCCCTCCTCGATGGCGATGGCGGCCTTGGCCCCCAGTTTCTCCAGCAGGGCCAAGCGGGCGTCGTAGCGGTCGGCGGGTCGCTCGGAATCGTATTTGGCTCGCAGCTCTGGCTTCTGCCAGGCGGCGCCCGATGGGATGCCTTCCTGGAAGACGACGACCTTGCCGCGCACATCCAGGCCCCGGTAGTCGTCGTGGCCCAGGGTCGGCTCCTGGATGCCGAGGCCCACATAGACGCAGGGAGCATTCAGAGTGCCGGGAACGGTGGGAGGCAGGACGGCGTTGCTGCCGGCCTGGAAGCCGAGGCTGCGCCCCCCCAGGCTTAGGCGGACAGAGCCCTGGCCCGGCTGCATCTGGCGGAGCGGCACTGCCTGGCGGCGCGATGACCCCAGGGCCGGGAGGCCGGCGGTGCGCAGCTGCCCCTCGATGTAGTCTGCGGAGGCAGCCAGGCCCCGGCTGCCCAGGCCCCGGCCCTCCCGCCGGGGATCGCTGAGGAAGGCGATATGAGCCTTAAGGCGTGAGGCCTCCAGACCGTCCACCAGGGCCGCTAGGGGCGCGGGCAGAGGCTCGATCCCGCTGACTCGGATGAAGTCCGCCGCCGGGTCGGGGGCGCTCCCCTGGGCCAGCGCCCCGCCGGCCAGGAGGGCCAGGAGGCCGAAGGCGCGCAGGCTCACGCCGGACCCCAGTGGAAGAAGAGCACCGGCGGGATCAGCAGCAGGAAGCTCAGCAGGATCAGGATGACCAACAGGGGCAGGAACCAGCGGGCCCACTTGTCCCAGGGGATCTTCGCGGCGCCCAGCACGCCCATGGTGACGGCTGAGGTGGGCAGGATGGGGTTCACGAACTCGCAGAGCTGGAAGGCATAGACGGCAGTCTGGCGGGTGACGCCCACGAGGTCCGCCAGGGGGGCCATGATCGGCATGGTCAGGGCGGCCTGGGCGGTGCCCGAGTGGATGAGGAAGTTGATGCCCGACTGGATTAGGAACATCACCTGGGCCACCACCACGCGAGGCAGCACGGCCATGGCCTTGGAGGCGGCAAAGAGCATGGTGTCCATGATGCGGGCGTCCTGGGCGATGATCAGCAGGGCTCGGGCGCAGGCCACGATGAACACCACGCCCACCATGTCCTTGGCGCCGGTCACAAACACTGAGGCGATGCGGCTGGGGCCGAGGCGGCCCACCACACCGAGGGCGATGCCCATGCCGAAGAACAGCACGGCGATCTCCTCCATGTACCACTTCCAGCGCAGCACCCCCACCACAAGCAGGACCATGCAGAAGGCGAAGAGCACGAGGGCAGCGACCTTGCGGGCATCCCAGGCGGCACTCGCGCTCGTCTCGTCCAGGCTGCCCCGGGCGAGGTCCAGCTCCCGCACGGGACTGAGGGAGGGATCTCGCTTGATGCGGCGGGCGTAGATCATCACGTAGGTGATCACCACGGTGGTGCCGAGCACCCACGTGACCAGCCGGTAGCCCAGGCCGGAGTAGAGCGGGAGGCCGGCGATGCTCTGGGCGATGCCGACCGTGAAGGGGTTGAAGAAGGCCGCCGCGAAGCCCGCGGCCGCCCCCAGGAACGGGATGGAGATGCCGACGATGGAGTCGTAGCCCAGGCGTCGGGCCAGGGGGATGAAGATGATCACGAAGGGGATGATCTCCTCGGCCATGCCGAAGATGCCCCCGGCCAGCGAGAACACCGTCATCAGGACCGGGATCACCAGCCCTTCCAGGGCGGGTCGCCGGGCTAGGACGTCTGTCAGCCCGCAGATGCCGGACTCCACGGCGCCGGTCTCCTGGAAGACGGCGAAGGTTCCGCCGATCACCAGCAGGAAGCAGATGAGCAGGGAGCCATCTAGGAAGCCCTTGATGGGGGCCAGCAGCAGGGCCTGGAGGCCCAGGAGGACCTTGGGCACCTGGTGGTAGGTGCCGGGGATGGTGACCTTCCGGATGCCCTCGCTGGTCTCCACTGCGGTGCGCTGGTACTCGCCCGAGGGGATGAGCCAGGACAGCACCAGGACCAGGATGATCAGGGCCCCGACGATCACTAGGGTGTGGGGCATCTGCCGGGCGGGGGGCGCCGCCGGAGTGGGGGCTGCCGCAGTGCTCACTCAAACCTCCCCTTGGTCAGGGGGCGGCCGGCCTTCATCAGCAGGCGGCCCTTGGCCACGACGCTGCGGACTTCCAGGTCCTTGGCGCTGAGCAGCACGATATCGGCATCCATGCCCGGCGCCAGCTGGCCCTTGCTGCGAAGCTTCAGGATGCGGGCGGGGTTGGCGGTGATCACGCGCAGAGCGGTCTCCAGAGGCAGTCCCTCATCTTGCACCGCCTCGCGCACCGCCGGGAACAGCGAGGTCACGCGGCCCACGGAGATGTCCTGCAGGCGGCCATTCCGATCCCAGTCCGGCAGGCTGCCCTGGCCGTCGGAGGTGAATGTGATCTGGCCTGGATCCACGCCGGCCTCCAGCATCCGCCGCAGGGCCTTGGCGCAGGGGATCTCGCCATCCTCGAGGTAGGAAGGCAGGGTCGAGGTCGTGAAGTCCACGAACCCGCCCGCCTTCGCGTGGGCGATGCCCTCCTCGAAGAGGTGCGGGTTGCGGTTGATGTGCGTGGGCCACATCTGGGTGAGGGGCAGCTCCGTCTCGGCCGCGATGCGCCGCAGGAAGTCCAGGCCCCGGGCGCCGTCGCCCAGGTGGACGTTGACGATGCCGGCCTTGCCCGAGAGCATCCCGCCCCGCCGGGCCATGGCCACCAGCTGGGTGAAGGCCTCGAAGCTGGGCTGGCTGGAGCGGTGGTCCGAGAGGGCCACTTCCCCGGCCCCGATCACCTTGTCGATGAAGAGGAGGTCTTCCTCCAGACTGGGCATGAGGGTGCGCAGGGGCAGTCCGTAGGAGCCGGAGTAGACGAAGGTGCTGAGGCCCTCTTCCTCCAGGCCCTTGGCCTTGGCGAGGAGGCCCGCCATGTTGCGCGTGTAGCCGTCGGTGCCCAGGCAGCCCACCACGGTGGTGACCCCGCCCAGGATGGCGTCCGTGAGGGGCAGGCCCGGGGTGCGGGTGGCGAAGCCGCCCTCGCCGCCGCCGCCCATGATGTGCACGTGGCCATCGATGAAGCCCGGCACGGCCTTGTGGTTCCGGCCGTCGATGACCTCGCAGTACTTGCGGGGGATGCGGATGTCCGGCTCCATGCGGAGGATCTTCCCGCCGCCGATCAGCAGGTCACAGGTGCCGCCGGGGGCGGGGGCGTAGACCTCGGCGTTCTTGATGAGCAGCAGCATGGGAACTCCAGCCGGATGCGATCCGGAACGGGTTCAGAAGAGGCGGGACACCGGCAGGAAGGCGCCGGGCATCGCCGACTCACGGAAGCCAGGGTAGCCGTAGAGGCCGTAGAGCAGGCAGGGTTCCAGCACCTGGATGGCCCGGCGGGCCAGGTCCTGGTCCAGGGGCACGATGAGGGTGCCTGCGGGCAGGTCCAGGTCGGCCTGGGCCTGGCGCTCGACGATCTGCCGGTCCTTGTAGCGCTGGTAGAGGTCGTCGTAGGGCTCCTCCAGGCGAAGGAACTTCACGCGCTCGAGCTTGGCGCGGCGGGGCGCTGAGAGGGTCTCCCAGTGCAGGCCCTGGGCTTCCAGCACGGGGATGAAGCGCGCGGCGGCGGCGGCCTCGATGACGTAGGCGCGGGGTGTGGGTACGCTGCCCTTCACCACGATGTCGTTCATGGCATTGGCGGTGGGCACCTGGAGGACGCGGCCCGTGGCGGTTTCCAGCACTTTCACGGTGCTGACCTTGCCGCCGAGGTTGGCCCAGAACACGTTGGTAGCGATGAAGGGGGGCAGGGGCTCGCGCCGGGCCCGTTCTGCCAGCCTGCGGATGCGGTCTCGCCAGGCCTGGTTGCCGAGCAGATGGCGGTAGAGGATGCGGTAGCCGTCCACCCGCTCGCCCAGGTCCGCCTGGGGCTGCTTGGCTTCGTGGTGGACGCCGGCCTCGATGATGAAGGAGAGGGCGCCCAGGGTGCCCAGGCCGTTGCGGCCGTCATCGACCTCCACGGTGGAGGGGCGGGTCTCCTCGTCGGGCGGCGCCCCGCCCACGCTGTAGCGGGCATAGGCGTGGCCGGCCTTCTGCTGCAGGGGCGCGGCGGCGACCACGGCCTCCAGGGCGGCAGCCGTCAGATACTCGGGGATCAGCGGGTGGTTGGCGGCGTCCATGGTGATGATGGGCCAAGGCGCCCAGCCCTTGGCGCGGTAGTCCTCGCTGTCCCGGCCGAACTCGTGACTGTCCACGGCCACATGGGGGCGGATGCGGCGGGCCACGCGATGCAGGGCCTGGGTCTCGGGTTGGGCCAGGAGAAGGTGGTCGCGGTTTAGGTCGGCGCCGGCGCCGTTCATGCGTCGGTGGGCCTCGGCGCCATCGGGATTGAGCATGGGCATGAGGTAGAGGTCCACGTCCAGGGGCAAGCGCTCGGGATGCTCTGCGATGTCCCGGATGAGGGTGAGCTGGGCGTCCTTGCCGGCCACCTCGTTGCCATGCTGCTGGGCGTAGTAGAGCACTCGGAAGTGGGCCTTGGCACTGCCCCGATTCAGGCGTACCAGGAGGACCTTCCGGCCCTGGTGGGTGCGGCCCTCCTCGGTAACGGTGATGAACCCTGGTTTTGCCACGGCTTCAAGAAAGGCAGTCATCTCCGCGTAGGAGACCGTTTTGCTCATCTGGCGATGGTCGGCGGGGAAGGGGGCCTTTACCGCCGCAGCGAGACTGGCCACCACAAACAGGGCAACGAGGATCACCCGCGGCAGGATCTCACCCCGAAATGAAAAAAGGGTGAACCACAAAGAACACAAAGGGCACAAAAAGGGCGCTGGGGCGTGAGCAACCTTCACCCGCTCCTTTGTGTTCTTTGTGTTCTTTGTGGTCAAAATTCTATCTCCTTGCGGTTGTTTGTTGGCGACGACCTAGGGCTGACTTACCTTGCGGGTGGCCAGATCGATGGACTGCCCGGCTCGCAGGACATGGATGCGGAGGTCCCGGAAGGTCTCTCCCTTGAGCTGCATCCCGGCGGGATCAAAGACCATCACGGAGCGCTTGCCGAGCACCCGGGCCTGGCCATCCTTCACCACCAGGGCCGTGGCCTCGTCGATGCCGAGGCCCAGGTGGTCGGGACGCTCCATGACCACGCTGAAGAGGCGGTTCTCGCGCCCCCGGCGGAGGAAGTGCTGGTCCACGACGATCCCGGCCGGCAGGAAGCCCATGCCCTCGCGGGTCTGGTAGGCGCCGGGGCCGAACTCAGAAAGCGCCTCCTTGCCGTGGCGGTCATCGCCCGTGAGCATGACCTTGGACATGATGGCGGCCCCGGCGCTGGTGCCGCCGACGCAGGCGCCAGCCGCATAGCGTTCCAGGACGACCTTCTGGAGGGGCGTGCCGACGATCTTGTCGCCGACTCGGCCCTGGTCCCCGCCGGAGAACCAGAAGCCGGTGCAGGTCCGGGCCCGGGCCAGGAGGTCGGGGTCAGAGGCCTGCTCCCGGCTGCGGACATCCAGGGGAACCATGATGAGGCCGACCTTCTCGAGGTCCTCCTTCCACTCCTTCAGCGCGCCGTCGGGATCGCTGGTGGAGGTGGGGATGATGCCCACGGCGCCGCCCTTCCCGCCGGAGGCGAGGAGGAAGGCGTCCATGATCTCCTGCGGCATGCCGCCCCCGCCCACGATGACCAGGGTGCCCTTGGGTGGGGTTGCCCCCAAGAGGCAGGCACAGCAAAAGAGGGCAATCAACCGGAACATAGGAACCCTTGAGGAGGCGGAAGACGAGCACCGGGCCCGAAGGCCCGGCACTACCGTTGGTCAGGCGACGAAGCCTAGAACGTCAGGCGGAGGCCAAGTTGGATTCGGCGGCCGGCATCCAACGCGGTCGGGAACTTGTAGTCGACATACAGGCCCGAAGTGTCAGAGTTGCTCGCGTTCACCCGGGTGTTATAGGACAAAGCGGCCTGTCGGTTCAGCACGTTGAGGACTTCCCCGAAGACTTCCAGGCGGGAGCTTTTGTTGATGCTGATCTGCTGGGTCAGGCGAAGGTCCAGGAGGGTTCGGCTGGGATAGGTCTCGCTGCCCTGGGGCTCAGTGTTGACCTGGTAGCGCTGACCATTGAAATTGCCCCAATCACTATTTCCCCAGCCGTTGGGCGTCCGGTAGGTGGGCGTCCAATGGGTTCCGCTGAGGTATGTGAAGGTTCCGGAGAGGCGCATGTGCCAGGGGAACTCATAAACTCCCCGCGCCTTGATCTCGTGATCATTGACGCCGGGCAGATTCCCGTAGGAATTGATCATCAGGTTCTTGTTGTAGTAGACCTTGTCATAGCTGTCCGCCCGCTGGATGTTTCCCTTGAGAGAAGCGTGGGTGTAGCTAAGGTTCAGGCTCCAGTTGTTGGCCAGCTTCCGGTCGAGGGAAGCGGAAACGGCCTCGTACTTACGCTTGGCATCGCTCGCGTTGGTGGTCACGTAGGTGTTATGCGGGACGCGGAAATCAAGGCCTGGATCACTGTAGATTCCGGGCTCATAGAGACTGATGGGCCGGTTGTGCAGCGGGTCCACATAATCGGACCAGGCACCCCTTGGATCTGCGGCTGTGTCCACCCGCACCAGACTGTCCTTCCAGTCGCGGGAGACGTAGGAGATGCTGCCGCCCCAGTTGGCATTGAACCGGTGGTCCAGGGAGAGGGTGGTTTCCAGGACATAGGGCTGCCGGGCATTGGGATCCACGGCCGTGATGTCATTGACGCGCCGGTAGGCGTAGTTGTCCGCGGTGCCAGGCGTGTGATCGGGCCAGGTGGAGGGGTCCAGGACGTTCGGGATGGTGGGGTAGTCGCCCCAGCTGTAGTAGTTCTTGACGGGGATGGCGCTCTGGATGGCGCGGTCGATGAAGTAGGTGGAGTAGCCGGCGTAGTACTTGCCCCAGTGTGCCTTGACCATGGTGGCCTGGTCCTGGGTGAGGGCGTAACTGAAGCCAAAGCGGGGGGCCCAGGTGCTCTTGTCCCAGAGCGTACTGCCGCCGTAGAAGCGGGCCTGGAACTGCTCGAAGCGCACACCGGGGGTGAGGGTAAGCCGGTCCGTGACATGCCAGGTGTCCTGAGCAAAGGCGGCCAGACGGTCCACGCGCTGGCGGACATTCCACCCGCCGCCCTGGATCATGTAGTCGCCGTAGATCCCCTCGGAGTCGAAGGTGGCATTGAGGTTCAGGTTGCCGGGGAAGCGTTCCAGTTCCTCGTCGGCGGCCTGCTCCCGCTCGATGCCGAAGCGGAAGGCGTGGCTGTCACTGGCGCTGAACAGGCCGGTCTTGAACCAGTCGAAGGTGGCCTGGAGGGTGGCCCGGGAGCGGTAGTTGAAGTCCTCGTAGGTGGAGTTGTTGAAGTATTCCCGCGCAGGCTTCTTGGGGTCGTATTGATAGAGGTCCGAGGCGTCCAGGGACAGGGCGTTGCCGCCGTAGCCCGGCATGTCATAGCGGCCCGAGTAGCCGAAGGCCTTCACCGTCAGGACCTTGTCCTGGCCGATGGTCTGGGTCCAGGTGGCGCTGAAGGAGTTGTTGGGAGCGCTCTCCTTCTGGGTGGCGACGGGCATGGTGTACTTGTCGATGTAGCGCCGGTCCCGGCCCACGTAGTCGTGTTCGGCCAGGAACTCCAAGGTGGAAGAGGCCGTAGGGGCCCAGGTGATCTTGGCCAGGGTCATGACCTTTTGATTGCGCTGGGGCAGCTCGGCGCCCGGCGGGTTGTCATCCTGCTCGGTTCGTTCCGCAGAAACAAAGTACCAGAGCTTGTCCTTGATGATGGGTCCCCCGACGCTGATGGCGGTATCCCAGTTCTTGGAGGGGAGGATGGCCTTGTCCGAATTCGGCAGGTCGGGGTGGTTGGCGTTGATCTTGGCCTGCCACTTGGAATCCGCGTAGTAGGCGGTGAGGCTGCCCTCCACAGTATTGCCGCCGCGCTTGATGAGGCCGTTGACGAAGCCGCCCATGAAGCCGCCGAACTCGGCGTTGGCCCCCAGGCCAGCCACCTGAACCTCGGAGAACCAGTCGACGTTCGGGAAGATCCAGACGGTGCCGCCCGAGGGGTCGCTGATGTTGATGCCGTCCATCATGTAGGCGTTCTCGCCGGAGTAGCCACCCCAGGCCCGGTTGTCGTTCACGCCGGGCGTGAGGTTCATGATCCCGGCGATGGAGCGCTCCACGGGCAGGGTGGCCAGGACCTCGGTGCTGTAGTTCTGGGTGATAGTGACGGCGCTGGATTCCGCGTTGGTGGCGGCGGCGACGATCTCCACGGTCGCGCCGGCGACGGCCGGGAACTTCCAGTTGCCAGAAGTGGTCTGGCCTAGGGCGAGGTTCTCGGTCATGGAGAGAGTCTGCTGGCCCGGGGAACTGACGACGATCTTGTAGCGACCTGGGGCCAGAGCAGAGAAACGATAGGCGCCGTTGGTGGCGCTGACCGTGGCCTTCTCTCCGCCGATCATGGCGTCGGAGGTGATGCGTACCTTGGCGCCGGCTACGGGGTTGCCCGCAGCATCGCGGATGACACCGGCCAAGGCGGCGGTAGTGCTGGTCTGGGCGACGAGTGCAGCCGGGGCTGCCACGAGGGCCAGAACGAGTGCACTGAGCCAGGGACTGCTCGTATTTCGAGTCATCGCTCCTCCGGGGGGGTAAAGGTTGGGTGACAAAAAAGTAATGCTTTTCGGATTATCGAGTCAAGTTTATTTTCATCGGTCCCACGACGCAGTCCCCGCCTGGGCAGGGCACCCCTTGCCTGGCTCAGCCCGGTCAGTCCTTGGCGAACTTCTGGCGCGCCACCCGCTCGACCTCGCGCAGCTTGCTGAGGGTCTGTTGGGGGGTCTGGCTGGCGATGGAGGTGGCGATGGCATGGGCCAGGACGCCGAAGGTGGTCACGCTGTGGGAATACAGCAGGTTCTCCCCGGGAATGGGCAGGGCCAGGGTGGCGGACTTGGCTAGGGGGGAGTTGAGGCTGTCCGTGAAGGCCAGCACGGGGATGCCCCGCTTCCGGGCATAGGCGGCGGCGTCCAGGGTCTCCTGGGTGTATGGCGTGATGCTGATAGCGATAAGGAGGTCCTTGGTGTCCAGCAGGCCCACCTGGGTGGCGAAGTCGGCGGGGTTGCCCTCCATGACCGGCAGGCCCGTGTTGATCAGCAGGTAGGCCAGCTGGCGGGCCATCAGGGCCGACACGCCGTCCCCGATGATCAGCCGGATGCGGCTGTCCCGCACCTGCTTCACCACCCGCTGGAGCAGGTTCTCGTCCACGGCCTGAACCAGGGTCTCGAGGTTGCGGATGTCCCGGCGGACGACCTCCAGGAGGGTGGCCGAGGCTTGCATGGGCGCCTGCAGGAGCTGTTCGCCGCGCCCGTAGTGCTTCTTGGCGGCACCGACCAGGGCCTTCCGCATCTCCAGGTAGCCGGAGTAGTCCAGCTTCTTGGCGAAGCGGACCACGGTGGCCACGCAGGTCTGGGACTTCGCCGCCAGGTCCTCCACGCCCCAGAGGGCGGCCTCGTTCATGTTGGCGATGAGGCAGTCCGCGATCTGCCGTTGGCTGGGCGAGAGGCCTCGAGCACTGTGGATCCGGTTCAGCAGGGGGGTCTTGGGGGCTGACATGGGGCCAAGGATAGCCTGTTCAGCAAGAAACGTGGATGCGGTCCGCCCCAGTGAAGGCGGCGAGGCGCTCCAGGGCTGCTTCCAGGTTGCGGCGGCGGGCCTGGGTGGGCTTGATCCCGGCCTCCCACCAGATGCCCTTGATCTCGAGCAGCCCCTGGTCGCGGTGCAGCTTGGGATCCAGGCGCCCCACCAAGCGGTCCCCCTCGAGGATGGGCAGCACGAAGTAGCCGTACTGCCGCTTGGCTTCGGGCACGAAGGCCTCGAAGCGGTAGTCGAAGCCGAAGCGGCGCAGGGCCCGGCTCCGGTCCCGCAGGACGGGATCAAAGGGGCAGAGCAGGCGGAGACCCTCCGGCGGCGCCGGGAGCCGGGCCAGGCGGGCCTCCCAGTCCGCCAGCGCGAAGGCCGGCTCCAGGGCGCCCGAGGTGGCTTCTATCTGAACGGCAACGATGCGCCCGCTGCGGGCCGCGGCGGCGCACCAGGCCCGAGCTTCGGCGACCTCCACGGCACACCAATAGTCAGCCAGCTCTTTCGCGGTGAAGACCTGAAGCCGCTCGGCCGCGAGGGTACAGGCCCAGTCCCGGTGGACCTCCGGGGCCGGGCAGGGCAGGGCGTGGGAGTCTGGGAGCACCCGCTCAGTCAGGTCATAGACCTTCTGGAACCCTTCGCGGCGGGGGATCATCAGCTCGCCGCTGCGCCAGAGGAAGTCCAGGGCCGCCTTCTGAGGTTTCCAGCCCCACCAGGGACCGCGCTTCTCCGGATACTCGAAGTCCGAGGACTTCAGCGGCCCTTCCGCCGCGATGCGAGCCTTCACTGCCGCTACCACCTGGGCGCCCTCGGTGCCGCGGAAGTGGTGCTGCCACCAGGCGTGCGCCTGCAGCCGGGCGCGGTCCCGGTCGAAGCGGGGCTTCCAGTGGGGGAACCAGGCCGTAGGAATGAGCGAGGCGTCGTGGGTCCAGTGCTCGAAGAGGCTCAGTTTTTCCTCCACGAGCCGGCGGAGCTGCTCAGGCCGGTAGCCGTCCAGGCGGCTGAAGAGGGTCAGGTCATGGGCCCGCGCCACCACGTTGATGGTGTCCACCTGCACGAAGCCCAGGCGCTCGATGAGAGTCTGCAGTGTGGTGATGGTGGCCCGGCGGCCCGGATCCTCCAGCAGCCCCTGCGCGCCCAGGAAGAGGCGCCGGGCCGCGGCGGCCGAGAGGTGCGGAAGCGGTTGGGGCACTCAGATGCGCGCCGCCAGCTCCGCGCCCTGGCGGATGGCCCGCTGGGCGTCGAGCTCGCCGGCCTGCTCGGCGCCGCCGATCAGGTGGATGCGGCGGCTCCGGGTGGCTAGGTGCACGGCCAGTTCCCGCTCCGAGTCCTGACCCGCGCAGAGGATGATGCTGTCCACGGCCAGGCACCGCGAGCCCGCGTCCTTGCCGTCGCGGATCCACAGGCCCTCGTCGTCGATGCGCTCGTAGTGGACGCCGCCCTGCATCTTCACCTTCAGGGCCTTGAGGGTGGCCCGGTGGATCCAGCCGGTGGTCTTGCCCAGGTCCGCGCCCATGCGGTCCGTCTTGCGCTGGAGCAGGTAGACGGTGCGGGCCGGCAGGGGGGGCTGGTGCGCGGGCAGCAGGCCGCCCTGGTGGGCGTGGTCGCCGTCCACGCCCCACTCGCGCAGGTACCGGTCCACCTGGGGGGTGCCTCCGGGCTGGGCGAGGAACTCCGCGACGTCGAAGCCGATGCCCCCGGCGCCGATGATGGCGACGGTGGCGCCCGCGACCTTCCGGCCGGAGAGCAGGTCCGCGTAGGTGATGACCTTTGGATGATCCACGCCGGGGATGCCCGGCCGGCGGGCGCGGACGCCCGTGGCGAGGATGACGTCATCGAAGTCCAGGAGCTGTTCGGCGGTGGCCCGCAGGCCCAGGCGCAGGGAGACGCCCGCGGCCGCCAGACGCCGCCCGAAGTAGCGGAGGGTCTCGTGGAACTCTTCCTTGCCCGGCACCTGCTTGGCCAGGTTCAGCTGGCCGCCCAGCTCCGCCTCGGACTCGAAGAGGGTGACGAGGTGGCCCCGCTCTGCGGCGTGGCAGGCGAAGCTCAGGCCGGCCGCGCCGCCGCCCACCACCGCCAGGCGCTTGGGCACCAGGGTAGGCTGGAAGACCAGCTCCGTTTCGTAGCAGGCCCGGGGGTTCACCAGGCAGGTTGCCCGCTGCCGCTTGAAGACATGGTCGAGGCAGGCCTGGTTGCAGGCGATGCAGGTGTTGATGTCCAGGGCGCGGCCTTCGGCGGCCTTCTTGACGAACTCAGGATCGGCCAGCAGGGGCCGGGCCATGCTCACGAGCTGCGCATCGCCGGCGGCCAGGATCTCCTCGGCCACCTCGGGGGTGTTGATGCGGTTGGTAGCGATGAGGGGAATGCCCACGGAGCCCTGGAGCTTCCGGGTCACCCAGGCGTAGGCCCCCCGGGGCACCATGGCGCCGATGGTGGGCACTCGGGCCTCGTGCCAGCCGATGCCCGTGTTCAGGAGGGTCGCCCCGGCCGCCTCCACGGCTCGGGCCAGTGCCACGACCTCCTCCCAGCTGCTGCCGTCGGGTACCAGGTCCAGCATCGATAGCCGGAAGATGATGATGAAGGACGGGCCCACGGCCTCCCGGACGGCTTTGACCACTTCCACGGGGAAGCGCATGCGGTTCTCGGTGGAGCCGCCCCAGGCGTCCGTGCGCCGGTTGGTGCGCGCCGCGATGAACTCGTTGATGAGGTAGCCTTCGCTGCCCATGATCTCCACGCCGTCATAGCCCGCCCGTTTGGCCAGGCTGGCGCAGCGGGCGTAGGCGCGGATGGTGGACCTGATGCCGCGCTCACTGAGGGCCCGGGGCTTGAAGGGCGTGATGGGGCTCTTTACGGCCGAGGGGGCGACGCTGAGGGGGTGGTAGCTGTAGCGTCCGCCGTGGAGGATCTGCAGGGCGATCTTCCCGTCCGCCGCGTGGACCGCATCGGTCACCAGGCGGTGCTTGGCGAGCTGCCAGGGCCAGGAGAGCTGGGCCCCGAACGGGGTCAGGCGGCCCTGCAGGTTGGGCGCGATGCCGCCCGTGACCATGAGCCCTACGCCGCCGCGGGCCCGCTCCGCATAGAAGGCCGCCATCTTGGCGAACCCGTCCCGGGCCTCCTCAAGGTTGGTGTGCATGGATCCCATGAGCACGCGGTTCTTGAGGGTGGTGAAACCGAGGTCGAGGGGGGCCAGCAGGCTCGGGTAGGGCATGGGGGCTCCAGGGCTTTCCGGCCAGTGTAGGGCCGGTGGACAAAGGATGGGATCCGGAGGCTTTGCCTTTGAGTCGCCGGTTTGCTTCACGATCTAATCAGACTATTTGAATACAATATAACAACAGTAGTAACTTTAATAAAAATTAATGTAGTGACAGCAATGAGAAAGAAGTCATTTTTTGACTCATTGGGACGACGGTTACCATGAAAAGATCATTGCTTGTATTCTTAATTAAACAAATAATAAGCTTTAATTAATAAAAATAATAATTATAATGTTCATATTATTAAAAATAGACTTGAATAATATGAAGCTAACATCTTTGATAACTTAAAATCCATTTTGTGCCCCTCGTCACAGCCGTCCTG
>CAIRAS010000038.1 GCA_903876615.1 uncultured Holophagaceae bacterium | reverse complement strand
GTGGGCAGCTTCACGCCGAGCTGCACGCCGAAGGAGTGATCGTCGGTGAAGCCCTGGTAGCGGCCCAGCACCCGGACATCCCCAAGGCCGCTGGCTCGGGAGAAGGAGGGCTCCGTGTCCCCCTCGGCGATGGTGACGTGGTAGCGGTTGAAGCTCGGCACCACCAGGGCCACACCCCAGTCCACAGTGGGGCTGTAGTCCAGGGTCAGCGTCGTGTTGCGGTTGAGGGTCTTCTCCTGGATCTCCTGGTCGTTGGGGATCTCGAAAGCCCCCCGGCCCACGGACCGGGCGCCCATGCGCAGCTGATCCTGGTTGAAATAGTCGTAGCGCAGGTCGAAGCGCAGTCCGGGCTTGAGCGCGTAGCCCTGGCTGGCCCAGTCCGAGTTCAGGGTGCAGCCACAGGCGCCGCAGGCCTGGGCGGGCGGAGCGACGGCCAGGAGAAGGGCCAGCAGGGGCAGCAGGTTCAGGCGGCAGGGGCGGGTCATCGGGCACTCCAGAAGCGGGTCTGCCCCTAGGATGCCTGTCCGAACACGTGTATCCCTGCGTCACTTTGTCGCAGCGCCCCGCCCCCTACTTCAGGGGCCGCCGCCGGTCCGCCTTGCGCTGCAGGCTGCGCCGGTGCATGCCCAGGCGGCGGGCGGCTTCGCTGAGGTTGCCCTCGCAGTCCGACAGCACCCGCTGGAGGTGCTCCCACTCCACCCGGGCCAGGGAGGGCGTCTCCAGATCCGCCTCGGCGCGGGGGGCTTCGGGGTCGAAGGCCGCCAGGATCTCATCCACATCCGCGGGCTTGGTGAGGTAGTGCACCGCCCCCATCCGCACCGCCTCCAGGGCCGTGGCGATGCTGCCGTAGCCCGTGAGCATCAGCACCCGCGTGGTGGGATCGATGGCCTTGAGGCGGCGCAGCAGCTCCAGGCCGGAATCCCCGGGCATGCGGAGGTCCAGCACCGCCAGCTCCGGGCTGTCCGCTTCCGCCAGCGTCACCGCCTCGGCGGCGTCCGCGGCGGTGCGCACCTCATAGCCCCGGGCGGCGATGGCCTTGGCCAGGCGCTCGCGGTAGACCGCATCGTCGTCCACCAGCAGCAGCGAAGGCGGGGTCTCAGGCATGGGGCCAATCCAGTTGCACGGTGGTACCGCTGCCGGCAGCCGATGCCACCCGCAGCTCACCGCCGAGCTGCTCGGCGAAGGTGCGGGCCAGGAACAGCCCCAGGCCCATGCCCGAGCCTGTGGGCTTGGTGCTGAAGAAGGGCTCGCCCACCCGCGCCAGCACCTCGGTGCTCATGCCGCAGCCCTGGTCAAGCACCTCCACCTGCCAGCGCTCCGGCCCGCGGCGGGCGCAGACGCGCACCAGCCCGGGCCGCGCCGTGGCCTCCAGGGCATTGGCCACCACGGCGCGCAGGGCCCGCGCCAGACCGCGCCGGGGCATGGCGCCACAGGCTTCCGGGGGCCAGTCGAAGACCAGGCGGACCCGATCCTCGGGCGCCACACCCTCCAGCAGGTCCGCCTCCAGCTCCGACCAGGCCAGGTCCAGGAAGTCCTCGCCGAGACTGGTCCCGCTGGGATCAGCCAGCTGGTCGAGGATCCGGCGGCAGCGGTCCACCTCCTGCCGGATCAGGCCCGCGTCCTGGCTGATCCCCGTCTCCCCCAGGCCCAGCTCTCCGGCGGTGCGCTGGAGCTCCTTGGCCGCGATGGCGATGGTGCCCAGGGGGGTGCCCAGCTCGTGGGCCACGCCCGCGGCCAGGGTGGCGAGCGCCGCCAGCCGCGCCTGCCGGGCACTGAGGTCCCGCAGAGCCGCCAGCTCTTCGTCCCGCTGCCGGAGCGCCTCGGTGACCCTGCCCACAAAGGCCGCGATGAGCCCGGCGGTGATGGCGAAGGCCACCCACATGCCCACGAGGTGGAGCGAAATGCCGCCGCCCCCGTGGTCCATGTGGGCCAGGGAGTGGACGTGCACATTCCAGAAGAAGAGCAGGCCGAAGCCCGCGATGGCCAGGGCGCCCAGGGCCCAGGCCCAGACGCCCCGCATGACGACGGCCGCCAGGGTGACGTGCACCAGGTAGATGGCCGTGAAGGGGTTGGCCGCCCCGCCGCTGAAGTAGAGCAGGCCCGTGAGCAGCAGGATGTCCAGGCCCAGCACCAGGCCAGGCAGTGAGGGATGCAGCGCCTCCGGCTTCCGCAGCCGCCGCTGCAGGAACAGGTTGCTGAGGGCACCCAGGGCCACCAGGCCCAGCAGCGGCAGCGGGGCAAGCTCACCCGGCAGGAGGCGCAGAGACACCAGGATGGCCGCAGTCTGGGAGGCCACGGTGATCCAGCGCAGGCGCAGCAGCCAGGTGAGTGAGATGTCGGAGCCGGGTCGGGTCATGAAGGGGCCATTCTCCCACCAATGACGGGGGGGCTGGGGATCCCTGGGCTGCGTCAGGATGTCGCAGCCCAGGACAATCAGGCCCGTAAACCAGCGGCGCCATGCCTCGTAACACTGGGGTCCGTTCCCTGCAACCGGAGGTAGACCCATGACCTGGCGTTCCCTGCGATCCGTCGCCCTGGCGGCCCTTCCCCTGTGTCTGGTGGCCCAGACCCCACCCGCCGACAAGGCCCCGGCGCCCGGCGCCAAGGCTCCTGCCACCGCCCCAGCCAGCCCGGCGACTCCGGCGGCACCGGCCCCGAACGCCCTCAAACCCTTTGCCGAGATCATCAAGGACGCCCAGGAGCTCCCGGGGCTCTTCCCGCTCTGGCAGAAAGACGAGAAGGTCTGGCTCGAGCTGAGCCCCGCCCAGCTCGACCAGCCCTACTTCTTCGCGGTCAGCACCACGCAGGGCATCGGCGAGCGCGGCATCTACGGCGGCATGATGGGTGACACCCACGTGGTGCAGTTCAAGCGCATCGGCAACCACCTGCAGCTGATCGCCAAGAACCTGGACTTCACTGCCAAGGAGGGCACGCCCATCGCCCGCGCCGTGCGGGAGGGCTTCTCGGACAGCCTGCTGGCCTCGGCCCCGGTGCTGAGCCAGCCCCACCCCGAGCGGAAGACCTTCCTCGTGGAGGCCAACGCCCTGCTCCTGAACGACATCCCCATGGGCGCCACGGAGCTCGAGGCGGCCTTCCGCCAGCCCTACAGCCTGGACAAGGCCAACAGTAGCTTCGTGAAAGTGCGCGGCACCGCCGACCAGGCCGCCTTCACCGTCAGCGCCCACTACGCCCTGGCCAAGCTGATGCTGCCGCCGCCCTCCATGCCGGGTGCCACGCCCCCGCCCTTCACACCCCTGCCCAGCACCCTCGAGGATGTGCGCAGCCTCTTCCTGGGCTTCCACTACACCCTCTCGACCCTGCCGGAGCCCATGCGGCCCCGGCTGGCGGATGAGCGCGTGGGCTACTTCGTGACCACCCGCTGGGACTTCACCCATGACCTCAACCCCGACCCCAAACAGCGGCTCGTGCACCGCTGGCGGCTGGAGAAGAAGGACCCTGCGGCGGCCCTCAGCGAGCCCCGGCAGCCCATCACCTACTGGCTGGACCGCAACATGCCGGAGAAGTACCGCAAGACCGTGACGGCGGGCATCCTCGAGTGGAACAAGGCCTTCGAGCGCATTGGCTTCAAGGACGCGGTGCGCGTGGAAGTGCAGCCCCAGGATGCGGCCTGGGACACCCACGACACCCGCCACGCCTCCGTGCGCTGGCTGGTCGGCACGGACATCGGCTTCGCCATCGGCCCCAGCCGCGTGGACCCACGCAGCGGCGAGATCCTCGACGCCGACATCGGCGTGGGGGATATCTGGACCCGCGCTCCGCGCCGCCAGGTGGTGGAGGAGCTGCCCCGACTCCACGGGCACCAGGAGGCCCAGTCCTGCGCCTACGAAGCCGAGGCGACCCAGGAGCTGGCCTTCGCCATGGACCTGCTGGAGGCCCGCGGCGAGCTGGAGCCCGACAGCCCCGAGGCCGACGCCTACGTGATGGCCGTGCTGAAGGACGTGGTCACCCACGAGGTGGGCCACACCCTGGGCCTGCGCCACAACTTCCGGGCCTCCACGATCTACACTGAGGCCCAGCTCCAGGACTCGACCTTTACCCGCACGAACGGGCTCACGGGCTCCGTCATGGACTACAACGCCCTCAACGTCGCCACCAAGGGCCAGCCCCAGGGCGAGTACGTCATGAGCACCCTCGGCCCCTACGACTACTGGGCCATCGAATACGGCTACAAGCCCCTGGAGCCGGCCGGCGAGAAGGCCGAGCTGGCCCGCATCGCCGCCCGCAGCCACAAGGAGCCCCTCCTGGCCTACGGCACCGATGAAGAGGCCGGGTTCCCGGGCATGGACGGGATGGACCCCGAGGTGAACCGCCGCGACCTGGGCGCCGATCCCCTGGGCTACTACCGGAAGCGCCTGCAGCTCAGCCGCGAGCTCTGGGACCGCCTCCAGGACAAGCAGCTGAAGGACGGCGAGAGCTACGCGATCCTGCGCCGGAACTTCGACGGCGCCCTGGGCCAGGTGGCCCTGACCTCCAACCTCGCCGCCAAATACGTGGGCGGCGTGGTCCACCTGCGCGACCATGCGGGCAGCCCCCGGGCGCCCTTCACGCCGGTGCCTGCCGCCCGGCAGCGCGAGGCCCTGAAGCTGCTGGAGACCGGCCTGTTCAGCGCGGAGTCCTTCCGCTTCCGGCCCGAGTTCATGGCCAAGCTGACGGTCAACCAGTTCGAGCGGGGCATGAACCCGGACTACTCCCTGAGCAGCCGCCTGCTCTCGGTCCAGCGCCAGACGCTGAGCCAGCTGATGAACGTGGGTGTGGCGACCCGGATTCTCGACGCCACCGACAAGCTGGCCGACCCCAAGGCGGCCTTCCGGCTCTCCGAGCTCTTCGAGACCCTCCAGGGCGCCATCTGGAGCGAAGCCAAGACCGGCAAGGAAGCCCCCACGCTGCGGCGGAACCTGCAGAAGGAGCACCTCCGCAACCTGGTGGGCCTGGTCCTGCGGGCCAACCCCGCCACGCCGGAAGATGCCCGGGCCCTGGCCCGCGAGGGCCTGAAGGGCCTGGCCGCCCAGCTGCGCGTCGCGGCTGCCAAGCCCGCCCCCAGCAAGGAGACCCGCGCCCACTTCGCCGAGTGCCTCGCCTCCATCGACGAGACCCTCAAAGCGATGGTCACGCGCACCGGCCTCTAGACACACGACCCCAACCCGAGCCCGGCCAGACCCCCAGGGGCCCGGCCGGGCTTGGGTTGCAGGGGGTGCTCCCCCGCCTGGAGCCACCGTTCGGCCATGCCAGCTTGCAGTCCAGGGGACTCAACCAGGGGGCCCTGCTCCCTGTCTAGACTGAAATCGGAACGGGCCCGAGGCCTGCTCCCCGTCTGGAGAACCCGTGAGCCCGGAGCCCCCTGAAGCCCGTTTCGGCCTTGAAGTCACCCCTGGGCGGCGGTGGAACCTGGACTGGTTGGGGACCCTTCTGCTGGCCGCCCTCCTGCTCCTGCTGGCCGCCTGCGGCTCCTCGGGAGGCTCTAGCGCCCCGGTCAGCGGCGGCACGGATGACACCGGAGGCACGGGCACGCCCGGCGTCTTCGCCGGCAGCATCCTCCTGGGCAGCCCCACCAGCAGCTCCATCAAAGCCAACGTGTTGTCCCCCACCCAGGGCGGAACGGTCTACCTGGCCTGCGGCACGGTGCGCGGGGCCTATCCGATCCTGTCCCCCACCGTGGCCCTCGTCGCCGGCACACCGGTGGAGCTGGCGCTCACGGGCCTCGCCGCCAACACCCCTTACTACTACCGGCTTTACTACCAGCCCGCCGGAGGATCCTACGGGCCCACGGCGGACTACGCCTTCCACACGGCCCGGCCCGCTGGCAGCACCTTCACCTTCACGGTCCAGGCCGACAGCCACATGGACGAGAACTCCAGCCTGGACATCTACCTCCGGTCCCTGGGCAACGTCGCCGCCGGCGCGCCGGACTTCCACATCGACCTGGGGGACACCTTCATGTGCGAGAAGCACACGGGGCCCCTCAGCGCCATGGTCCAGTCCGCGCCGGACTACGCCACGGTGGCCGCGCGCTACACCTATGAGCGGGGCAACCTCGGCACGATGAGCGCTACAGCACCCGTCTTCCTGGTGAACGGCAACCACGAAGGCGAGTCCGGCTGGTTCCTCAATGGCACCGCCAGCAACCTGGCCATCTGGACCACCCAGGCCCGCCAGCGCACCTTCGTGAACCCGGTGCCGGACGCCTTCTACACGGGGGATGGCGTGGACGAGCCCTTCGTGGGCAAGCGGGCCACCTGGTACGCCTGGACCTGGGGCGATGCGCTCTTCGTGGCGCTGGACCCCTTCTGGAACACCGGCAAGCAGCCGGGCCAGGACGCCTGGAACCTCACCCTCGGGGACCGGCAGTACGCCTGGCTGCAGCAGACCCTCACCGCCAGCACCGCCAAGTACAAGTTCGTCTTCATCCACAACCTGGTGGGCGGCCTCGACGGCCAGATGCGCGGTGGCATCGAGGCGGCGCCTTTCTACGAGTGGGGCGGCAAGAACGCCGACGGCACCGCGGGCTACGCCACCAGGCGGCCCACCTGGACCGAGCCCATCCACACCCTGCTGGTGCGCACCGGCGTCACCGCCGTCTTCCACGGCCACGACCACCTCTACGCCAAGCAGGACCTGGACGGCATCGTCTACCAGGAGGTACCCCAGCCCAGCGCCGTGAACAACCAGAGCGGGGCCACCCTGGCCGCCGCCTACCACTATGCCGCCGGCACCATCCTGAGCAGCAGCGGCCACCTGCGGGTGACCGTGGCGCCGGACAAGGTGACGGCCCAGTACATCCGCACCTGGCTACCTGCCGCCGAGACCGCCACGGTGAAGAACGGGTCCGTGGACCACACCTGGACTGTGGCGGCGCCCCTCAAGACCCGGGCCCGATGAAGGCAGCCCGCGACCTGCACCCGCTGCTGCTGCCCACGCTGCTCGCGGGCGTGCTGGTCATCCTGGCCTGCCAGTCCTCCGGCAGCGCCGCGCCACCCGCAGTGACGGCCAGCGCACCCGTGGCGGCCTTCGCCGCGGCTCCGGGCAGCCCCGTGGTGGGGCAGTCCCTGGCCTTCACCGACACCAGCACCGGCGGCCCCACGGCCTGGACCTGGAC
>CAIRAS010000037.1 GCA_903876615.1 uncultured Holophagaceae bacterium | reverse complement strand
CCTGGGGGGCCTGGACGATGAAGGACGAGGTCTCCGGGGCGATGAGCTTCTTCTCCAGGATCAGGTAGCCGTCCTGGGTCTCGGCGTCGGAGGCGTAGAGGGACTTGCCCTTGAGGAGGGGCAGCATGAGGTAGTCCTCGGCCTCGATGTGGTCGCGGATCAGGTCCACCAGCCGCTGGCCCAGCAAGGTCAGCGAGCGGGGCGCGCGGACCTGGCCCTCGTTGATCTCCGCCAGCATCTGCAGGGTCAGGTCCCACATCTGCCGGTGGTCCTCGAAGAGGCGCTGCAGCAGGGACTCGGCGCCGATCTCCTCCAGCAGCGGGAAGAGCTCGCGCTCCTCGGCCTCGTTGTGGGGCCGCAGCACCTCGTAGACCCACCGGGCGCCGGCATCGACCCCCTGCCAGTCGCTGGCGACCAGAGCCTCGGACATCCGGGTCAGGCGACCTAGGGCTTCTTCGTGGGTCGCGTGCCAGTTGGGCGTCGGCAGGTTGCCAGAGCTGATTAACTTCGGGGCCGAGTTGGACATGGATGCCTCCAGATCCATTCAGCATGAGATGTTCAGGTCCTGATTTCTTTGTCTAAAAACTTAAGTGGGAACACTTGTGATCCATGGCACAGAAGGCTGTTATCGCATGGACTTAGGTGTGATTACGAAATATCCGGATGGTTATTTGGTAGTGTTTTTTGGAGCCGGATCACGAAGAACCTCCCGGACCTTGGCAACCAATTCCCGAATCCTGAAGGGTTTCTGCAGGAAGCCATCCGGGGGCAGGTCCACCAGGGACTCCAGGGACTCCTTCTGGGTGTAGCCGCTGGTCAGCAGGACCGGGCAGGTGGGGGAGAGCTGCCGGATCCGGCGGAAGGCCTCGGCGCCCCCCATGCGGGGCATGGTCATGTCGAGCAGGACCAGCTGGATCTTGTCCCGCTCCCGGCTGACGATCTGCACGGCTTCCAGGCCATCCCGGGCCTCCAGCACCTGGTACCCCGCGCCCTCGAGGGCGCCCCGGGCCAGCTCGCGGATGATGCCCTCATCGTCCACCACCAACACTGTGCCCGTGGCACTTGGGACCGAGACCGGTGGGGGCTTCACCACCTCCTGGGCGGCGTCGGAGGCGGGAAAGAGCAGGATGAAGGTGGTGCCCTTGTTGCTTGCGCTCTCCACCCGGAGCCCGGCCCGGTGGCCCCGGACGATGCCGAGCATGGCGGACAGGCCCAGCCCCCGCCCCGTGAACTTGGTGGTGAAGAAGGGGTCGAAGATGCGGCCGATGGTCTCGGCGTCCATGCCGCAGCCGTCATCCTGGACTTCCAGGCGGACGTAGCGGCCCGGATCCAGCACCTGGCCGGGGAAGGCCGTCACCAGGTCGGCCTTGGCGTAGGTGACGCCCCGGGTGCGGAGGGTCACGGTGCCCGCCTGCTCGCCAATGGCCTCGGAGGCGTTGGTCACCAGGTTCATGACCACCTGCTGGAACTGGGCGCTGTCGGCCTCCACCGCGGGCAGGTCGGGCTGCAGGTCGGTCCGCAGGGTCACCTTCTTGGAGATGGAGACGGAGAGCAGCTCGCTCATCTCGCGGATGAGGGCGTTCAGGTCCAGGGGGCGCACCGCGAAGTGGGCCTTGCCCGCATAGGCCAGGAGCTGGCGGGCCAGGTCCGCGCCGCGCTGGGTGGTGGCTTCGATGCGCTGCAGGGCCGCCCGCAGGGGCGGGTTCTCCCGCACCCGCTCCAGGGCCAGTTCGGTGTTGCCGAGGATGGCCGTGAGCAGGTTGTTGAAGTCGTGGGCGATGCCGCCAGCCAGGACGCCGAGACTCTCCAGCTTCTGGGCCTGGCGGAGGGCGCTCTCGGCCCGGCGGCGGTCAGTGACGTCCTCCGCCAGGAGGATGGTCCCGATGAAGCGGCCGTCCTCGCTGCGCAGGGCCGAAGCGTACCAGTCGCACAGGATCCGCTGGCCCGTGCGGGTGAGGCTCTCGGTGGTGAACCGGCTGCCGGCCTCGGACCGGAGCAGGGCCTGGCGCTGATCGGCCACCTCGGCCTGGTATTCCTGAGGGACGAGCAGGCGGGGATCCTGGCCCAGGACGTCCTCCCGGGTGTAGCCGAAGACCCGCTCCGCCGTGGGGTTCCACTCGCGCACCCGGAAGGCCGCGTCGGTCTCGATCACCGCCAGGGGCGTGGAGGCTAGGTGGCTGCGGTTCCGCTGCAGGGCTTCGAAGAGGGACGCGTTCATGTCCTGGGCCAGGTGGATGGCGCGCCGCCGGGTCCCGGCCAGGGACCACACCAGGCCCGCCAGGCTGAAGCTGAGCACCAGCCCGCCCAGCAGGAGGACCCATCCCAGATTCCGCCCCTCGGTCTGGTAGAAGGCTTGCCGGATGCCGTAGCGCAGCTCGACCTCGCGACCGGCGAGGACCACCCGCTTCACCAGGTTGGGCGGAGCGCCCGGGGGCCAGCTGGGATTCACGTAGAGGACCTGGGCGCCTCCGGCGGCCTGGGTGTCCACCACCTCGAGGGCGATGCCCTGGTCCTCCCCGCGGAGGATGTCGCCCATGAGCTCATTGATCAGGATGCCGGCGGAGATCCAGCCCTTGAGGGCCTGCCGGCGGCCCGGGGCATCGGTGGGAATCCCGGCGAAGACGGGCACGAAGAGGGTCACGGCATCGAACCGGCCCTCGGGCCGGGTGAACTGGATGAGCCCCGAGAGCAGCGGCTGGCCGGTCTCCTCGGCCCCTTCGGCCGCGGCCCGCTGGCTCGGATTGGAGGCGACGTCAAGGCCCAGCGCCAAGGCCGCGCGGTCTCCGGGTTCGCAGAGCTGGATGATGAGGTGGTCGCCCGGCCTGTCGGGAAACGGCAGGTGGAGGGGGTCGGATGCGGCCAGCAGGTAGCGGCGGTGGAGGTGGGGGTTGGCCGAGAAGAAGGCCTGCAGGTCCCCGTTCCGCACCCGTCGGATGAAGGCCAGGCTGGTCAGTCCCGGGTGGCGGCCGGGCAGGTCCAGGCGGGCGACGTAGTCGTGCCACTGGGCCCGTTCCTGGTTGCGGGGATCCCCGCTGAAGAAGCCCTCGGCGCCCCGGCTGATGTCCTCGTAGCGCCCGAGGCGGTCCTGGAAGTTCAGCTCGGTCCGGACGACGAACCGCTCCAGGCGGGCCTGGTCCCGTTGCCGCTGGCTCTGCCGGGCGAGGGCCCAGGCCACGAGGGTGGCGCAGAGGCTGAGCAGCAGCACCGTGAGCGCCAGCGCCCAGGGCTGCCGCGCACGGTCTGGAAGGGGCTCCTGCTGGTAGGGGGAGGCGGGCATGGGTTACTCGAGGTTGCTCATGGTAGCGACTCTTTGTTGGATGCCCCCCGGTCTCCCGCCGCGCTGCGGTAGGCTGGAGCACCCCGGAGGCCGGACCTTGGAACAGCTCGATGACTTTCTGCCCTATGCCCAAGGCTGCCTGAAGCACCCTTCGGAGCGGGCGCGTCTGGAGGCGATCCTCACCCTCTGGACCGCGAAGTGGACGGGCAAGAAGCGGGTGCTGGACTTCTCCCGCAGCCTCCACGGCGCCTACCTCCACTTCAACCAGTTCATGGACGGCAAGTGGGTGCAGGCCTTCACCTTTGTGGCCACCCGCCGGGAGGGGGTCTGCCTCCGGGGCCCCGACGTGGACCGGGCCCGCAAGTCCCATAAATACCGCCACAAGCCCCTGGACTCGGCCCCCCTGGACGCCCTCTTCGAGACCTGGTCCCTGCACCTGGAGGCCCGCCCGGCGGGTCATGCGGTGGAGTTCTTCCTGGAGGAGACGCCGGACGAGACCTGGACCGCCTGCCTGGCCGAGGTCTTCCAGCACCTCGGAGCCTAAGGCTTGCGAGCGCGCCCGGATTCCGGCAAAGTTGTTGGAACCGCCATGTCCACCTCCCGCCGCTTCTTCTTTTTTAGCTTTCGCACCTCGGGTGCGAGGCTGAGCGGCGTCTAAAACCAACCCCGCTTTCGCCTTCGCCCCCGAGTCCCACCGGCTCGGGGGTTTTTGTTTGGGGATTCCCATGACCCAGCCCGACCCCTCGCACCTCGCCGGCCTCCGGCAGGCCATCGATGCCGTCGATGATCAGCTGCTGGCCCTTCTCAACCAGCGGGCCCGGCTCGCCTCGGAGGTGGGCCGCATCAAGACCGCGGCCTCGCCCGAGGCGCTCTTCCACGTGCCGCGCCGGGAGCGGGAGGTGCTGGCCCGCATGGAGGCCGCGAACCCCGGACCCTTTCCCTCGGCGGCGGTGCGCAACGTGTTCCAGGAGGTCATGAGCGCCTGCCTGAGCCTGGAGAAGCCCCTGCGGGTGGCCTTCCTCGGCCCCGAGGGCACCTTCACCCATCTGGCCGCGCGCCAGCAGTTCGGCGGCTCCAGCCAGGCCTTGCCTCTGGGCACCATCGGGGCCGTGTTCCAGGCCGTGGAGCGCCAGCGGGCGGACTACGGTGTGGTGCCCGTGGAGAACGCCACCGAGGGGGCCGTAGAGTCCACCCTGGACGCCTTCCTGGAGAGCCCGCTCCGCATCTGCGCCGAGATCCTGCTGCCCGTGGACCAGGCCCTGCTGGTCCGGCCCGGCCTGGACCTGAGCGCCGTGCGCCGGGTCTATTCCCATCCCCAGGCCCTGAGCCAGTGCCGGGGCTGGCTGGAGACCCACCTGGCCCACGCGGACCGCATCGAGGCGCCCTCCACGTCGGAGGCGGCGCGCCTGGCCCGGGAAGACGCCGAGGGGGCCGCCGTGGCCTCGGAGCTGGCGGCGGACCTGTTCGGCCTCAAGGTGGCCGAGACCCAGATCCAGGACCTGGCGGCCAATGCCACTCGCTTCGTGGTGCTGGGACCCAGGGGCTCCGAGCCCACGGGCCGGGACCGCACCACCCTGCTGGCCCTGGCCCAGGACGGGCCCGGCGCCCTGCTGCATCTGCTGGAGCCCCTGGCCCGGCGCGGCCTGAACCTGAGCCGCATCCAGAGCCGACCCACCCGCCGGAAGCTCTGGGAATACGCCTTCTTCCTGGATGTGGAGGGCCACGAGGCGGACCCGGTCCTGGCCGAGGTCTTGGGGGAGCTGCGCGGCGTCTGCGCCTCGCTCAAGGTCCTGGGCAGCTATCCCCAGGCCGTCATGGACAGTGCCAAGTGAACCTCAGCAGCGCCCCGCGTCTCCGTCCTCACTCCAACTCAAGGAAGCCCGCCATGAACTGGACCCCCGATTCCTGGAAGCAGCGCCCCGCCGCCCAACAGCCCACCTACCGCGATCCCGCAGCCCTGGACGCCGCCCTCACCGAGCTGGCGGAGCTGCCGCCCCTGGTGGTGGCCGAAGAGGTCGATCACCTGGGCGTGCTGCTGGCCGAGGCCGCCTCTGGCAAGCGCTTCCTGCTGCAGGGCGGTGACTGCGCCGAGGCCTTCGCCGACTGTCGCGGCGGGCTCATCCAGGACAAGCTCCGGGTGCTGCTGCAGATGTCCGTGCTCATCACCCACGGGGGCCGCACGGGCGTGGTCCACCTGGGGCGCATCGCCGGCCAGTACGCCAAGCCCCGCAGCGGGAACACCGAGGTGGTGGATGGCCGGGAGGTGCCGGTCTACCGCGGCGACCTCATCAACAGCCTCGACCCCAGCCAGCGGGAGGCTGACCCGGCCCGGCTGCTCCAGGCCTACCACCGCTCGGCGGTCACCCTGAACCACCTGCGCGCCCTGGTGGACGGGGGCTTCGCCGACCTCCACCATCCCGAGCACTGGGACCTGCCCTGGAGCCGGGAGGACGCCGGCCACTACCTCGAGACCCTTGACCAGGTGCGCGCCTCCCTGGACTTCGTGCAGCGGCTGGGCGGCCTGCCCGAGAACCTCCGCACCGGTGAGCTGTTCACCAGCCACGAGGCCCTGCACCTGCCCTTCGAGACAGCCCTCACCCGCTGGGTGCCGGAGCAGGAGG
>CAIRAS010000036.1 GCA_903876615.1 uncultured Holophagaceae bacterium | reverse complement strand
TGGTCCGCCGGAATGACTCCGCCCTCGCCCTGGACGGGTTCAAGCATTACCGCGCAGGTCTTGTCGGTCACCGCATTTTCAAGCGCCGCGAAGTCATTGAAAGGCACATGGGTGAAGCCGGGCATGTCAGGCTGGAAACCGACCCGGTACTTGCTTCTTCCGGTCGCGGCGAGCGTGGCGAGAGTTCTGCCATGAAACGAATCTTCCATGACGATTATCTCGTTCCGTCCCTTTTCGGACCCCCATTTTCTCGCAAGCTTGATCATGCCCTCGTTGGCTTCGGCGCCGCTGTTGCAGAAGAACACCGAGTCCATGCCGGAGAAGGCGGTGATGCGCTCGGCGGCCTCGTCCCGCACGGGCAGGGCGGCGGCGGCCGAGTAGAAGAGCAGGCTGGCCGCCTGGTCCGCCACGGCCTTCACCACCGCCGGGTGGCTGTGGCCCGTGGCGCAGACGCAGTGGCCGCCGTAGAAGTCCCACCAGGCCTGGCCCACGTCATCGAAGACTTGGTCACCCTCGCCCTTCACCAGGGGAAAGGGATAGGGGGCGTAGGTCGGGAGCAGGGCGGGGATCGGGGTGGTGGCGGCCATGCGGACATCCTGTGCAGAGGCGTGCATAAGCAACGGGCAGAACGCATATTATGCGCTTGTCGGAACAGGGCACAAGCAAAAATTCTCTGACAAAACCGGGTTTGTTTGCATTTCTCTTGAGGAATTATGCATTTTTATGCATAATTCCTGCATGAACCCCGACGCCCTCATCCTCCAGCTGCTGGCGGACTCCCCCATCTCGGACCAGGGGGACCTGCTGGCGCGGCTTGCCGCCCAGGGCTGCGAGCTCACCCAGTCCACCCTGTCCCGGCGCCTGAAGCGGCTGGGGGTGCAGAAGGTCCAGGGGCGGTACCGCCGGGGGGAGACGGCCCCCAAGGCCCTGCCCGAGGTCACCCTCCGCGAGGCCCCGCCCAACCTGCTGGTCCTGCGCACCTCGCCGGGCTTCGCCCAGGCCCTGGGGTTCAGCCTGGATGCAGATCCGGTGGAGGGCCAGATGGGTACCCTGGCCGGCGATGACACCGTGTTCGTGGCCGTGCTGCCCGAGCGCCTGGCCGAGGTGAAGGCGATCCTGGCCCGGCGGTTGGCGGCGCGCTGACTCCGGCGGAGCCCGAAGCCTGCGACCTGACTCCCGGGCTCGCTATCATCGATGGAGCATGTCTGGAGTCTGCATGGATCGGTTTGGAAGTTCGAAGCTGCGCATCGGCTGGGCGCTGGTCTGCCTGTTCTTCACGGGGCTGGTGGTCATGGGCATCCGGGGCCAGCAGGGGGATGGCGGCTCGCAGATCCTGATCTTCGGCACGGCGGTGCCCCTGGGCGCGGACTCTCTGCGCTCCTATGCCGTGGGCAACCTGCAGGGGATCATGTACTGGATGGTGTCCCTGGTGATCCTGCTGGGCGCCTTCGGTCCCGTGACCCAGTGGACAGCCGCCTCGGCCCGGGGCGAGCGGCTCAAGGGATTCTTTGCGGGCACGGGCCTGGGGTTTGCTCATGGCCTGTTCCTGTCCCAGGTGGCCCTGATTCCGGTGTGGGCCCTGAGCTGGCGGCTCATCGGGGAGGCCTGGCCCCCCGAGCTGCTGCGGGCGGATCTGCACGGCCTCCTGCTGGGGCTGCAGATGCTGCTCTGGGTCGTGGTGCTCTCCCGGCTGTTGAAGTCCAGCGCGGGCATGGCCCTGCTGGTGACGTTGCTGCTCCGGGAGATGGGACCTCGCCTCAGCTTCTTTCTGGACTTCGGCCAGGACCTGGGCTGGAGCGTGGGCCAGGTAAAGGTGCTCGAGGTCATCGTCCGGCTGCTGCCCATGGCGCAGCTGCCCTCGGACCCCTTCTCGCCGCTGGCGCTGCCGCTGTCCATCGGGGGGCCGCTCGCGCTGGGCGCGCTGGCCATGCTGCTGCCGGCGGGGGGCCGGAAGTAGGCCATGCGCCGCGGCCTGGGCCTGCTGCTGCCGCTGGTCCTCCTGGCCCAGGGCGCGCAGGACTCCGCCGAGCTGCGCCAGAAGCTGGCAGCCCTCCAGGGCCGCCTGGGGCAGGTGGATCAACAGCTGGCCTCCCTGAAGAAGCGCCGGAAGGGGGTCCTGGTGGAGATCCAGGGCATCTCCCTTCAGCGGGACCGGGCGAAGGCCCAGGTGGAAGGCGCCCGCCTGCGCCGGGACCAGGCCCAGAGCGAGGTCCAGGGCATCGGCCGCGAGCAGGCGAGGATCCATGGGGAGGTGCTGCGGCTCCAGGGGGACCTGCGCCGGCAGGTGCGCTGGATGCAGGCCCTCGGCCCCCTCGGCGACGTGGGCTTCTACTTCACTTTCCGGGATCTGGATGCCTGGCTCGTGCGGGGGCGCATGCTCGCCTGGGCGCGCCTGCAGGAGCGCAAGCGCCTCGACCTCATCCACCAGCTGCAGGATGACTTGGCCACAAAGGAGAAGGCGCTGAAGGTGGTCTTGGCGCGGCTGGGCTCCGAGGAGCGGGAGGCCGCCCAGCTCCAGGCGGCCCTGCGCATCCAGGAAGAACGGCTCAACGCGTTTCTGGAGGGTCTCCAGATGGATGAGACTTCCCAGAAGCAGGCCCAGGCGGAGCTCGCCGAGGAGGCCGTGCAGCTGGAGCGACTGCTGGCGGGGCTGCTGGGCAAGGCCCGAGGGGATGCCTACGAGGCGGCCGTGGCCTTTACCAGCCTGCGCGGGGAGCTGCCCCAGCCCGTGGAGGGCAACCTGGCCCAGGGCTTTGGCGAGCACCTGCATCCCCGCTTCCGCACGAAGACCCAGCAGAGCGGCCTGCTCATCACGGCCACCGGGGGGGCACCCGTCAGCGCCGTGGCCGACGGGAAGGTGGCCTTCGCCGACTACTACCAGAGCTACGGCTCCATGGTGATCCTCGATCACGGTGGCGGCTGGTTCACGCTCTACACCCACCTGCTGGGGCTGGGCGTCACCAAGGGCCAGGTGCTCAAGGCCGGGGAGGCCGTGGGTGCCGTGGGCGACACCGTGGAGGGTCCCCGCCTCGGCTTCGAGATCCGGAACCAGGCCCAGCCCCAGGATCCGCAGAAGTGGTTGAAGCGGAAGTACCGGTAGGGGCTCAGTGCACCACGCTGCTGGCGTTGAACAGCGGCACGTAGATGGCCAGGAGGAGGGCCAGGACGACCACGCCCATGAAGAGGATCATGACCGGCCCGATGAGGCTGGTGACGGCGGTGGTGGCCTTCTCTACTTCCTGGTCGAAGAAGTCGGCCACATGGTTGAGCATCTCGGGCAGGGCGC
>CAIRAS010000035.1 GCA_903876615.1 uncultured Holophagaceae bacterium | reverse complement strand
TGCTCAACGCCCTGGCGCACTTTGCCACGGCCATGCGCATCGGCTTCATCGCCGAGGGCATCGAGAACCTGGAAGAGCTGGAGGCCGTCATGGACGCGGGCGTGCCCTGGGGCCAGGGCTTCATCCTGGGCCAGCCCTGGCCCAGCCGGCCCCGCCCTATCGCAGCTTCAGGGAACTGAGGGCCAGGATCGAGCAGACGATGGCGGTGATCCACATGCGGATGACCACCTTGGTCTCCTGCAGCCCGCCCAGCTCCAGGTGGTGGTGGAAGGGCGCCATGCGGAAGATGCGCTTCCCGCCGCGCAGCTTGAAGCTGCCCACCTGCAGGATGACGCTCACGGCCTCGAACACAAAGAGGCCGCCGGCGATGACCAGGAGCAGCTCCTGCTTGATGATCACGGCCACGGTGCCCAGCGCGCCGCCGAGGGCCAGGGAGCCGGTGTCGCCCATGAAGACTTCGGCGGGATGCGCGTTGTACCAGAGGAAGCCCAGGCAGGCGCCCGCCATGGCGCCCATGAACACCGACAGCTCGGCGCCACCGGAGACGAAGGGCACGGCCAGGTAGGCCGCGATCTTTGCGTGGCCCACGACGTAGGCCAGGATCGCGTAGGTGATGGAGACGATCAGCGTCCCGCCGATGGCCAGGCCGTCCAGGCCGTCCGTGAGGTTCACGGCGTTGCTGGTGCCCACCATCACCAGCCAGATCCAGGGGATGAGGAAGATGCCCACGTTGGGCCGGAAGTTCTTGAAGAAGGGCACGGACAGGTGGCTGGTGGCCGTGCCGCGCAGGCCGAAGTGCAGGATGAGCCAGGCCACCAGCAGCGAGATGCCCGTCAGCAGGGCCATCTTCTGCCAGCTGGTGAGCCCCAGGTTCTGCTGCTTGAGCAGCTTCTGCGCGTCATCGAAGGCACCGACGGTGCCGAAGCCCAGGAGCGCCAGCAGCACCACCCAGATGGGGCCGCTCTTCAGGTCGCACCAGAGCACCGTGGACACGGTGATCACCAGCAGGATCAGGATGCCGCCCATGGTGGGCGTGCCGGCCTTCTTCTGGTGGTTCTCGGGACCGACGTCGCGGATGTGCTGGCCCATCTTCAGCGCGGTCAGGGTGCGGATCACCCAGGGCCCGAGCAGCAGGCTCAGCACCATGGCCGTGGCCGCGGCCATGGCCGTGCGGAACGTCACGTAGCGGAAGACCGAGAAGCCCGGAATCAGGTCGCGGAAAGGATGGAGAAGCCAGGGCAGCATGGGAATCCGGAAGACAGGGGCTGGAAACGCGCGGGGGAAGACTCAGGACCGGTGGGCGAGCAGCCACTCGGCGGCGCGTTCCGCGCGCCAGTACCGGCTGCCCTTCACCAGGATACGGGCTCCGGCGGGGATTGCGGAGAGTCCCGTGGCCTCGTCCCGCAGAGCCTCGAAGTCCAGGAAGGCCTGCACGCCCGGACCGAAGCCCTCGGCATAGTCCCGGGCGAAGTCGCCGTAGGCCCAGAGGCGCGACACGCCCAGCGCCTTCAGCGCCGCGCCCGTGTCCCGGTGGACCCGGGGTGCGCCGGGACCCAGCTCCCGGATGGAGCCCAGCACGGCCACGGCCTCGCCGCCGGGGAGCTGCAGCAGGGACTGGGCGCAGGCCAGGATGGAATCCGGGCTGGCGTTGTAGGTCTCGTCCAGCAGGCAGCCACCGCCGGCCAGGGCGTGCAGGCGGCCCCGGCCAGCCTCGGGCGCCACCGCCGCCAGGCCCCGGGCCACCTGGTCCGGGGCGGTGCCCAGCTGCAGCGCCAGGGCGGCGGCCAGGGCCGCGTTCCGGACCTGGTGCTCGCCGGGCAGGCGCAGATGCAGGGGCAGCTCGCCCTTCGGCGTGTGCAGCAGGAAGGCGCTGCCCGCGGCACCCAGGGAGGCCACCGCGTCCCAGTGGTAGGCCTGGCCTTCTCCGACCGGCAGGGCCACCGCGTGGGCGGCCCAGGGCTGCTCGGCGATCCACCGGCACCAGGGATCCGCCGCCAGGTGGGCCCAGACGCCGCCCCGCCGCAGGCCCGCCACCAGCTCGCCTTTGGCCTGGGCGACACCCTGCTGGCCCGCGGGGAAGTTCTCCATGTGCGCGGTCCCCACCAGCGTGATCAGACCCGCATCCAGGGGCGCGATCTCCGTGAGCCGCCGGATCTCGCCGGGCGTGCTCATGCCCAGCTCCAGAACCACGGAGGCCAGCCCCTCGGGCAGCGTGGCCAGGGCTTCGGGCAGGCCCAGGGTGTTGTTGCGGTTGCCCGGCGTCTTCCAGCCCCCCAGG
>CAIRAS010000034.1 GCA_903876615.1 uncultured Holophagaceae bacterium | reverse complement strand
ATCGACGAGCTCATCACCGTGGAGCGGAAGAACGGCATCTTCTTCATGGTGCTGGAATACGTGGAAGGCGAGGGCCTCGACCGGCTGATCCGCCGGGAGCGCACCCTGCCCCCCACCCGGGCCCTGGAGATCGGCCTGGATGTCTGCAGCGCCATCGCCTTCGCCCACGGCCACCAGATCCTCCACCGGGACCTGCGGCCCGCCAACATCCTGGTCAATCAGGCCGGCGTCGCCAAGGTCACGGACTTCGGCACCTCCCGGGTGCTGGAGCTGCAGCATGTCCCCTACGCCCCCACCCGCATCGGCTCGCCGCCCTACATGGCGCCGGAGCACTTCCGCGGCCGGGCTGTCTTCCAGTCGGATCTCTGGTCCCTGGGCATCACCCTCTACGAGATGCTCACGGGCACCGTCCCCTTCTACGACGCGGACCCGCTGAAGATCGCCCAGGCCTTCACGAGCCAGCAGATCACGGCGCCCCACCTACGCAACCCCATCGTCCCCAAGGCCTTCTCCGAAGTCGTGATGAAGGCCCTGGCCGTGAACCTGGGCGAGCGCTTTCTGTCGGCCCAGGCCTTCCTCGAGGCGCTGCGTCGCCTGAAGGAGAGCGTCGCCCGGGAGACCCGTCCCCTCGGCACCGCGGTGCTCTCGTCTTCCTCCTCGGGTCCGCATCCCTCCCTCCGGGCTTCCACCCAGGCCCGGCTCTGCCGGTTCTGCTACCGACAGATGCCCCGCATGACCCTGGTCTGCCCCAACTGCGGTGAAAAGAACTGATGCTCTGGCAACCCACCAAAGACGCTGTGCAGCGGCTCTGGGGCCGACGCTGGATCCGTCGGGTGAGTTATGCCGTGGTAGCGGGAGGCACGCTGTTCATGGGCGGGCCCTGGCTGGCCACCCGGCCCGTGGTGGTCCGCTGGGCCCTGGGCCACTTGGACCGTCTCGTTCAGGAGGAGACCGGCCTGCCCCTCACCATCGGGCGCGTGGAGGTCCGGCCGGGCCGGAGTGCCCTGGTCTTCCACGATGTCCGCCTGGGGGGCGACCTGCTCACGGTGGAGCGCCTGGAACTCCAGGCTGATCTGCTTTCCCTGCTGGGACCTTCCCACCGCATCCATGCCCTGCGCGTGGAGCACCCCCGCCTGCGCCTGACCGAGGCAGGCCTGCAGGCGATCCACCTCAAGAGCCGACCACCCCGAACAGAGCCCCTGCCCCGCTTCCACCTGGATCTCCTCAGCCTCAGCGGCGGGGAGGTCACGCTGCCAGACGCCCTGCGCGGCCTTCCGGCCCTGCACTACCAGTTCGATGTGAAGGGCGTTGGCCAGGGACCCAACCAGGTCCGCCTCGACCTGACCGGGCCCCAGCTGGCCGTGAAGGGTCCCGGTGGCTGGGAGAAAGGCCGACTCGATCTGCACGGCGAAGTCTCCGAACCGGCCCTGGTCCTCCACGAAGCCTACCTGCGGCTGGAGGACAGCCAGGTTCGCCTGAACGGCCGCTACACCGCAACCACCCCCAAGAGCCCCGAGCGCCTGGAGGCCCGCCTCACCGGCGTCCTGGACCTGGTGGATGCAGCCCGCTGGAGCGGGTCCTCCCGGCCACCCCTGACCGGCACCCTGGACCTGGCGGGCACGCTGCAGGGTTCCCTCCGGAAGCCCAGCTGGACCCTCAGCGCCGATGGCCAGGACCTCCGGCCCGCCAAGGCGGTCTTCCTGCCCGGCGGGCTTGACCTCAAGGCCAGCGGTGACCTCGAGCGCGCTCAGGTGGAGAGCCTCCGCTGGTCCTCCCCCCAGGGTGACGTGGAAATCCAGGGAGCCTGGTCCCGTGACCTGCCCCTGCAGGCCAAGGTCCAGGCCACCAACCTCGACCTGGCGACCTTGGGGCGGCTGCTCCACCTCCCGGAATTTGAGGAGACCCGCGGCACCCTCCAGGCTGAGTTCCAGGGCCCCAAGGTCGGGGACTCCCCCGGGCGCCTGGACCGCTGGCAGGGCACGCTACAGGCGGGCTTCTCCCAGCGCGGCGCGGACGCGGGCGGACTGAAAGCCTCCCTGGAGCGGGGCCGGGCCTCCCTGGAGCAGCTCAGCTTGCAGCTCGAGGCCTTCAAGCTGGAGGGCACGGGCCAGGCCACCCTGGGTCCCCGCGGCCTGGATCACTTCGAGGGCCAGGGCCGGGCCGAAGTCGGCGCCGAACAGGTCGCCCGGGCCCTGACCGCCTGGGGGGTCGTGAACCTGGACATGGCGGGTGCCGCCCAGGCTCAGGCCAGTGTCCGGTGGAGCCGGGCCAATGGGCTCGACCTCCAGGGCACCGTGGCCGTGGACAGCCCCCGCTGGCACGGCGCCCACGCCGACCACCTCCAGGGCCAGGTGGAGATCCAGGGGTCCGACCTGTGGGTCCGGGACATCCAGGTGCGCAAGGGCGAGGGCTCGGGCGGCGGGGAGCTCTGGCTCACCTGGCGCCCCCTCCCGCCCGGCCAGTCCCAGATGGACATGTGCTACACCGCCCACAAGCTGCCTGTAGCCGAGGGGCTCCGGGCCGCGGATCTGAAGACCCCGGAGGGCAAGGACCTCCCCATCACGGGCCTCGGGTCCGGCTGGGTGCGGCTGCAGGGCCCCTTTGCCGCCATTACCATGAGCGGAAACGCTCAAGTTGAATCAGGGGAGTGCTACCAAGTAACTATTCCAGCGGCTTCCTCCGACTTCTGGATGGACCTGCCCTCGCTCCGGCTCAAGCTCTCGAACGTCAAGATCGCCGAGCGCCCCGAGCTGCTGGGAGCCGAGGGGGCCGCTCCGGAAGGTGCCCTCGCCCTCACGGGCAGTGCCGACATGGACTTCAGCCACTGGACCTGGCGGACGGACCTCCATGGGCGTCTCGACACACAGCTGCTGACCCTGCCCGGGCCCCACCTCCAGGCCCAGGTGGATGCAACCCTGCTGGGACCCATCACCGCCCCCTTTGGCCCCCTGGAACTTCCCGAAGGCAGCCTCATCCTGAAGCGGGGCCGCCTCTTCTTCGGAGACCGCAGCTTCGACGGCATCGAGGGCCGGGCCAGCCTGGAGCGGGGTCGCCTGGAGGGGCGCCTGGGCATCGCCGGCCAGGCCAAGCCCCTGCTGGCCTTCGAGGCTGCGCGGCAGGGCCTGGACCTGACGGGGAGCCTCAGCCTGACCCTCTCCCCGGAGAGCGCCTCGACGGAGACCCTGGCCCGCAGCTTAACCGAGGACCTGTTGGAGGACCTCAGCCTCTCCGCCACGGTGCAGGGCCGCTGGAACCATGGGAAGGAGCTGGCCTGGTCCGGCTCCCTCGACCGCCTGGCGGCCCGCTTCAACGCCTTCGAGCTGCACCAGTCCCGGCCCTCCGCCCTGAGTGGCAACAGCCAGGGGGCGGTGGTGGATGTGGCCCTGGATGGGGGCGCCCGCCAGCAGACCGACGCCGCCAGCGGGCGGGCCGCCCGCCTCCGCTTGGCCGGCACCGTCCCCTTTACCCGTTCCGGTCCCCTGGCGCTCCAGGCGCAGGGCGGCGCGGATCTGGCCCACCTCAAGGCCATCCTCGACCTGGTCATGGAAGTCGACGAGTACAACGTGCTCTCCGACCTGAGCGTGCAGGGCACCAGCCGCTTCAGGATCCTGGCCCACGGCAGCTACCTCGACCCCCTGCTGGACGGGACCCTCTCCCTGGACAAGGGCCAGGCGCACCTCCGGGGCTACCAGGGCATCGAGGACCTCCAGGGCCAGGTGGTGCTCAAGGATCGGGCCATCACCATCTCCGAGGACCAGCCCATCCGTGGCACCCTGGCCCAGGGGGACCTCCGCCTCACCGGCGGCATGTCCTGGCGCCTGGGGGGCATCGAGAGCTACGCCCTGAAGGCGAGCCTGGGCAACTTCCAGGTGCGGGATGTGCCCGATGGCCTTGACCTCCAGGGCAGCCTCCAGGCCAGCCTCGAGGGCACCGAATCCGGCGGCCTTCTGAAGGGGAAGCTGCGGGCGGATCGGCTGACTTATCAGACCGAAGTGAAGCTCGCGGACCTCATCCTGCGCAGCGCCCTCAGCGACAGCGGGGCCCTGACGGGGCTGGACCTGGACGACCCCCTGGACCGCATCCGCCTGGACCTGGACCTGAACCTGCAGAGTCCCTGGACCTTTGACACCAACCTCCTCAAGCTGGAGGGCCGCACTGAGGGCCCCTTCCAGGTGCTGGGCACCCTGTCCCATCCGGTGCCCAAGGGCACCCTGGTCTTCCAGCCCGGGGGCCGCCTCACCAACATTTTTCCCGCCGGCGACATGGTGGTGGACCGGGGCTCCCTGGCCTTCTCCGAAGCCCGGGCGCTGGATCCGATCATCGCCCTCCAGGGCAGCGTCAGCTCCATCCCGGGCTACACGGTCAACCTCGACATCCGGGGCACTCTGAGCAACCTCACCATCATCCCCACGTCCACGCCCAGCCTGCGCCAGGACGAGATCGTGTCCATCCTGATCAACCCGGGCAACGTGGCCAATGTGGGCATCGCCGGCGCAACATCCGGCGTCACCCAGGGGGCCATCACCCAGGGGCTGGCCAGTGCGAGCACGGGCCTGCTTTCCACCCTCGCCTTCGCCCCCCTGCAGGATCAGCTCCGGCGCACCCTGGGGCTGGATCGGGTGAGCGTCGCCCTGCGGCCCACCTCCCAGGGGACCACGGAGACTGAAGTCACCTTTGGCAAGAGCATCAACCTCCTGGGCCAGCGCAGCGCCGTCGTGGTCTCCCACAGGAAGACCGGTGAGCTGGCCATCACCTCGGGCCAGGTGGAGTGGCGCTTCGGCGGCTTCGTCCTGCAGCTGGGCGCCAGCAAAGGCGGCGGTGTGGGCCTGACGCCCTCGGGCGAGATCCGGCACACCTGGAGCCCCAAGTAGTGAGGAGATCCGCATGATCACGGTGAAGTGCTTCGCCCGCTACCGCCCCCTGCTGGGCCTCGACGAAGTGACCCT
>CAIRAS010000033.1 GCA_903876615.1 uncultured Holophagaceae bacterium | reverse complement strand
GCGCCCTGCTCCACGAGCCCGAGGTGCTCTTCCTGGACGAGCCCACCTCCGGCGTGGATCCCCTGAGCCGGCGCAGCTTCTGGGACCTCATCCACCAGCTGGCGCACCAGGGCGTCACCGTCTTCGTCACCACCCACTACATGGAGGAGGCCGAGTACTGCGACCGCCTGGCCCTCATCTACCGGGGAGAGTTGGCGGCCCTGGGGACGCCCTCCGAGATGAAGGGGCACCTCATGGTGGACCAGGTGCTCGCCGTCACCTGCGAGCGCTCCCATGAGGCCCTGGGGATCGCTGCGACGGTGGCCGGGGTCCGGGACGCGGCCCTCTTCGGCCGGGACCTCCACCTCATGACCGAAGACGCCGAGGCCCTGGCGCCGGTGCTGCGACAGGCGCTGGAGCAGGCGGGGTTCCGCGTGGATCGCACCGAGCGCATCGAGCCCTCCCTGGAGGACGTCTTCGTCTCCCTCATCGAGGCCCGGGACCGGGCCGACGGCGCCCAGCGGGAGTTCTCCTCGTGAGCGCGCCGAGACTGCTCTCCCTCCGCCGCCTCGCGGCCGTGGCCCGGAAGGAGTTCCTCCACGTCCTGCGCGACCGGCGCGCCCTGGGCATCGCCATCGTGCTGCCCATGATCATGCTCATGATCTTCGGCTACGCCCTCACGCTGGACCTGGACCGCGTGCCACTGGCGGTGCTGGACCAGAGCCGCACGCCCCAGAGCCGGGAGCTGGTGGCCCGCTTCGAGGGCTCCCGCTACTTCTCGGTGGTGGCCCGGCCCGGGGACATCCGCGAGGTCGAGCAGGCCATCAGTCAGGGCCGGGCCATGTTGGCCCTGGTGATCCCCGTGGACTTCGGCCGCCGGGTGGCCGCCGAGCGGATCACCCAGGTGCAGGTGCTGGCGGACGGCAGCGATGCCAACACGACCACCCTCGCCCTGGCCTACGCGGAGAGCATCGTGCGGGGCTACTCCCAGGCGATCCTGGTGGAGAAGGTCCGGCGCCTCACCGGCAGCAGCCCCGCCCTGCCCCTGGAGCTGCGGGTCCGGGCCTGGTTCAACACGGACATGGAGTCGAAGATCTTCATCGTGCCCGGCCTCATCGCCGTGATCATGATGCTCATCACGGCCCTGCTCACGTCCCTCACCATCGCCCGCGAGTGGGAGACGGGTACCATGGAGCAGCTCATCTCCACGCCCGTTCGGGGCCAGGAGCTGATCCTCGGCAAGCTCGCGCCCTACTTCGTGATCGGCATGCTCGACATGCTGCTCTCGGTGCTCGCGGGCCGGTTCCTCTTTGATGTGCCGATCCGGGGCAGCCTCCTGTTGCTCTTCGGGGTGTCGGCTGTGTTCCTGGTGGGCGCGCTCGCCCTGGGCATCTTCATCAGCACCATGGCCAAGAGTCAGCTTGTGGCCAGCCAGGCGGCCTTCGTGGCCACCTTCCTCCCGGCCTTCCTGCTGTCGGGCTTCATGTTCGACGTCGGGAACATGCCCAAGCCCATGCAGGTGGTGACCTACTTCATTCCCGCCCGCTACTTCGTGACCATCCTCCGGGGCCTCTACCTCAAGGGCGCGGGCATCCCCGAGCTCTGGCCCGAGTGTCTGCTCATGCTGGCCTTCGCCGCGTTGATGCTCATGCTCGCCTTCCGCAGCTTCAAGAAACGCCTGGACTGAGGAGGGAACCGCCCATGCTCGAACGCCTCCTCCGCATGCTCATCAAGGAGTTCATCCAGGTCCTCCGGAACCCGAGGATGCGGGCCGTCATCTTCATCGTGCCCGTGGTGCAGGTGCTGGTCATCGGCTACGCGGTCAGCACGGACGTGCGCCACGTGCCCCTGGCCGTCTACGACCTGGACCGGACCCCGGTCAGCCGGGACCTCCTGGCCCGCTTCGAGGGCTCCGGGTGCTTCGACGTGGTGCGCCGAATCAGCTCCGAGAAGGAGATCCAGGCGGTGCTGGACTCGGGGGAGGCCAAGGCAGTGCTCCGCCTCAACCGGGGCTTCGCCGAGGACCTCGACGGCAATCGAACGGCCCAGGCCCAGCTGCTGCTGGACGGCTCGGACTCCAACACCGCCAGCGTCATCCTGAGCTACGCCTCCCGCATCGCCGCCGACTTCAACCGCGCCCGCATGGAGCAGCGCTTCGCCCGGAGCGCGGGCCTGCGCCTGGAGGCCGAGCCCGTCACCCTGGTCGCCCGGGCCTGGTTCAACCCCAACCTCGACAGCCGCAACTTCTTCGTCCCGGGCGTGCTGGCCATGCTGGTGGCGGTGATCTCCATCATTCTCTCCAGCATGGCCATCGTCCGCGAGCGGGAGATCGGCACCATGGAGCAGATCATGGTGACGCCCATCGGGCGGCTGGAGTTCATCCTCGGGAAGACCATTCCCTTCGCCCTCATCGGCTTCGTGGACGTCGCTCTCATCACCCTCGTCGCCGTGTTCTGGTTCCGGGTGCCCCTGCTCGGCAATCCCCTGATGCTGTTCCTGGGCACAGCCCTCTACCTGCTCAGCACCCTGGGCGTGGGCCTGTTCATCTCCACCGTGAGCGCCACCCAGCAGCAGGCCATGATGACGGCCTTCTTCTTCATGCTGCCGGCCTTCATGCTCTCGGGCTTCGTGTATCCCATCGCCAACATGCCCGAGGGTGTGCAGTGGCTCACCTACCTGAACCCCCTGCGCTACTACCTGGTGATCATCCGGGGGGTGTTCCTCAAGGGCCTGGGCCCCCAGGTGCTCTGGCCCCAGATGCTCGCCCTGGCGGCCTTGGGCGGCACCATGTTGGTGCTCGCCGCCGGGCGCTTCCGGAAGACCATGGCTTAGTCGAACCGGTAGCTCGCCAGGCTGAGGCTCCCCAGCTGCCACTGGTCGAAGATCACATCGGGCGGCCCGCCCGCCGCGCCCATGGCCACGAAGAGAGGATCCAGGTGCTCGGAGGAGGGCACCGACTCGGCAGCCCCGGGGGCCTGCTTCCAGTCCGCGATGGACTCGCCGGCGGCCAGGCGTTCCCGCAGCCAGCCCTCGAAGGCCAGGGCCCAGGGCCGGGGGCCCGTGGCGTCGGCCCAGTCCAGCAGGCGGAGGTTGTGCACCACGCCCCCGCTGCCCAGGATCAGCACCCCGCGCTCCCGCAGGGGCGCCAGGGCGCGACCCGCGGCCAGCAGCTGCTCGGGCGTTCGGGGCCGGGGCAGCGAGAGCTGGATCACCGGAATCCTGGCTTCGGGATACAGGGCGCGCAGGGGCACCCAGGCGCCGTGATCCAGGGGCCGCTCGGGATCCAGCACCGCCTCGAGGCCCGCCCCACGCAGCAGGGCCGCCGCCTCCGCGGCCAGGGCCGGAGCCCCGGGCGCCGGGTAGTCCAGCCTGAAGAGCTCCTCCGGAAAGCCGCCGAAGTCGTGCAGGATCCCCGGCACCTCGGCCGAGGTTAGCCGGAAAGGGCCCGCCGCCTCCCAGTGGGCGGAGCAGACCAGGATGGCGCGCACTTCAGGCAGACCACGGCCCAGGGCCGCCAGGCGCTCACCCCAGGCACCGCCCTCCAGGGCGAGCATGGGGGAGCCGTGGGCGAGGAAGAGGGAGGGAAGCATGGCTGATTCGCTCATGAGGCATGATGGTTCAAGAAATTAGATGTTGCAACTCTTTTTGTGTCTTAGCCCTGCAGGACCCCCCGCCAAGGGTTAAGCTAGCTCAGAGCATCCTTCGGAGCGCGCCTTGAACCTCAGGCTTGGTGTCAATGTCGACCATGTGGCAACCCTCCGGCAGGCTCGGGGCGGTCATGAGCCCGAGCCGGTGACGGCGGCCCTGCTGGCCCAGGGCGCGGGGGCCCATGGCATCACGGTTCACCTCCGGGGTGATCGCCGCCACATCCAGGAGCGGGACCTGCGCGTCCTGAAAGAGGTCCTGGCCGTGCCCCTGAACGTGGAATGCGCGGCGACACCCGAAGCCCTGGAGGCGGTGCTTCCGGTGAAGCCCACCTGGGTGACCCTGGTCCCCGAGAGCCGCGAGGAACTCACCACCCAAGGTGGGCTCGACGCCATCTTCCTGCAGGGCATGCTAAAGCCCGTCGTCCGCGAGCTGCGCAGTGCGGGCATCCGGGTCAGCCTCTTCGTGGATCCGGTCCTCGACCAGGTCAAGATGGCAGCCAAGCTCGAAGCGGATGCCGTGGAGCTGAACACGGGCACCTACAGCGAGCTGCCCATGGATGCTGACGCCACGCTGGAGATCGGCCGCCTTCGCGATGCCGCCCGACTGGCCAGCCGCCTGGGCCTGCGGGTGCTCGCCGGCCACGGCCTCAGCCCGCAGAATGTCGGTCCGGTGGGCGCCATCCCGGAGATCGAGGAGCTGAATATCGGCCATAGCCTCATTGGGAGGGCTGTGCTGGTGGGGCTGGAGCGGGCCATTCAGGAAATGGTCCAGGCCATGGGAGAGTTCCGGGCATGAGCAACCTCCGGGGCACCCTGGATAGCATCTCCCTCCTGGATGTGGCCCAGCTGCTGAATGCCAATCGCAAGACGGGCATGCTGCAGGTGAGCTGTGGCCGGGCCAGCGGGGTGCTCTACTTCTCCTCCGGAAATGTCATCCATGCCGAGACCCTCTCGGCCCAGGGCGAGTTGGCGGCTTTCGAGATCCTGGAGTGGGCCTCAGGGCAGTTCGAGTTTCTGACCACCCAGGTCCAGTCCCCCGTCTCCATCCGGCGCACTGTGCCGGACCTGCTCATGGACTCGGTCCGTCTGCAGGACAGCCGCCGACGCCTGAATACCATCTTCCCCGATATGAACGCGGTGCCCTGGCCCACCCTGCCAGCGCCGCAACTCTTCGAAGGACTTAAATTGTTCGCCGAGGATCGAAAGATCATGCCCCTGTTCGACGGCTACCGGGACTTCCTGGACGTCATGAGCGCATCAGGTCACCACGACGTGGCTGTCCGGCAGGCCGCCTCGCTCCTTCGGGACGCCGGGAGGCTCGAAGTCCTCGAGCCGACCGTCTGCGTCCGGTTGGTCCCGCTCAAGGGAGGCCTCTTCCGGAAGGCCCGGCACCTGGAACTGCCAAAATCCCTGGAGACCTCCTGGACGGCTATGGGGCCCTACCAGCGGGGCGTCCAGCATCTGCGCGTGCTCTGGCCCAAGGGGCCTGCGGTGGAGCGGGTGGAGTTTCAACTGGGGCTCCCGGACCTTGAGATGGCTGTCCCACGAGAACTCATGCAGGCCTGGGGACTTTCCGAAGGGTCTCTTGTTAACGTGAGGCCCGCACCCTGATGCCAAACCGGAGTCGCCATGACTGAGCCGCATGAAGATCAGCCCCAGACCGACCAGCCCGTGAACCTGGTGGCGGATTTTCAGGCCCGTCGGGAGCGGCTCGACCAGAGGCTGCTGAGCCTCGAGCAGCTCATCGGGGATCTCCGCAGCGAGCTCCAGGGCGAATCCCAGGCCAGCCTGCACCGCCTGGCGGAAGCCGCCCAGGACATGGCCAACGGCCGGGTCTATCAGAAGATCGACATCGAGGCCAAGGGGGAGCTGGGTGCGTTGGTCACCAGCATCAACCAGACCCTCATGAACCTGCAGCAGCTGGATGCCTCGGTGAAGCAACAGAGCACCCAGGTGCCCGAGCTCGCCTCCCAGCTGGACGCCATCACCACGGACACCGAGGAGGCCACCCAGAGCGTGATGAACCGCCTGGACGCCCTCATGGCCGCCTCGGATGAAGCCACCCGGGCCCTGCAGGCCTGCCAGGAGGCGGGCCGGCAACGGGAGGAGCACCAGGCGAACCTGCACACCTCGGTATCGGCCTTCCTCGAGCGCGCCGCCGCCGGCGAGGATCCCAATATCCTGGCCCAGGAGATCCTGGAGTATCTCTTCGCCCATCAGCTCGCCACGCCCAGCGCCGAGGAGGACCTGGCTCCCGCCAAGCGCCTCCTGCAGACCGTCAGCGACGAGTCCTTCGAGATCCTGAACATCCTCCAGTTCCAGGACATCACCCGACAGAAGATCGAGAAGGTCGTGACCCTGCTGAAGCAGTTCCAGGGCGGTCTGAACCGTCTGCTGGTCATCTTCAACATCAACGCCGGCGATGCCAACGAAGGCGTCTTTGCCGACCGCAAAGTCGCCACCCAGGACCACATCTTCGACACCAGCCTCGAAGCCGACAGCCGCAAAGACAGCGTCGACGACATCATCGCCCAGTTCAAGAAGGCCGGTGGGAACTAGGGTCTGTTTTCAAAGTGGGGTGTGGCCGCGCAAGGGGTGCCGCCCAAGCGAGACAAGGAAAGCGACGAAGGAAATAGCGGTACTATTGGCGAGGAGCTTGACGCAGGATCGCGCCGGGCGCCGCCCCTTGCCCTCCGGGACGGGCCCAGCCGCGCGCCCAGCGGCGTCTGCGGCCTTGAACGATGCACCACATCGCCCCGCGGCCACATCCTTGCTGGTTCACGCGGCTGAACCCGTCGCGGCTCGCATCCACTTTGAAAACAGACCCTAGGCCTTCAGACGATGACAACCTCGAGTTCCCCAAGGCCATCGATGCCGCAGCGGATGCGGTCGCCGGGGACGAGGGGGCCGACGCCAGCGGGGGTGCCGGTGTAGATGAGGTCGCCGGGGGCCAGGGCTACGAACCGGGAGATGTGGGCGATGACCTCGGGCACGCTCCAGATGAGCTGGTCCAGGTTCCCCCGCTGGCGCTCGGTACCGTTCACAGACAGCCAGATCGCCCCTGCCGAAGGATGCCCGGAGGTTGTCGCGGGGGTGATCGGTGAGATGGGTGCAGACTGGTCAAAGCCCTTGGCCGTGTCCCAGGGCTGGCCCTTGTCCTTGGCCTTGGCCTGCAGGTCCCGGCGGGTCAGGTCGATGCCGACGGCGTAGCCGAAGATGCATCGCTCGGCCTCGGCGGCGGGGATGTCGCGGCCGCCCTGGGCCAGGGCCACCACCAGCTCCACCTCGTGGTGGAGGTTCGCCGTGGCGGGCGGGTAGGCCACCGCGCCGCCCCCTGGCACCACCACGTCCTGCGGCTTGCCGACAAAGAAGGGCGTCTCGCGGGTGGGATCGCTGCCCATCTCCCGGGCGTGGTCAGCGTAGTTGCGGCCGATGCAGTAGATGCGCCGCACGGGAAAGAGCGCCGTTGTGCCGTGAACCGGAATGGCGGGCGGGGGGGGGACGGGGATCACGGCTTCCATGGTTGGGCTCCGGTGGCGGGGGTCAGGGTTTGTCGGTCCGGGCCCGGGGGTGGGCCTTCTCGTAGGACCGGGCCAGCTCTTCCAGTCCGAGGTGAGTGTAACGCTGGGTGGTGCTGAGGCTGGCGTGGCCGAGCAACTCCTGGATCGCGCGCAGGTCCATGCCACGGTTGAGCAGGTGGGTGGCGAAGCTGTGCCGCAGGGCGTGGGGGCTGATGTGCGACCGCAGGGCCGCCGAGTCCAGGGCCGTGCGCAGCAGGGCCCGGACGCTGGTGGGTGTGAGCCGCCCTCCGCGCTGGTTCAGGAAGATCGCCGGGCTGGGCGGGAGCACCTTGGCCGCCAGGAAGGTCGACCGCTGGCTGAGGTAGGCCTCCAGGACCGCCGCGGCGTGCACGTGGTAGGGCACCAGCCGCTCCTTGCGGCCCTTGCCCAGGACGCGCAAGGTGCGCTCCTCCGGGAGCAGATCCTGCAGGTCCAGACCGACCAGCTCCGAAACCCGGAGACCCGAGGCATAGAGCAGCTCCAGCAGGCAGGCCAGCCGGGCGGTGGGGAAGTCCGTGGGCGGCGGCAGGTCCAGCAGGGCCGTGCTCTCGCCTTCGGTCAGGAAGGCGGGCAGCCGCTTGGGCAGGCGGGGATTCCGCAAGCCCGTGGCTGGATTCCTCGGAATGCGCCCCGTCTCCCAGAGCCACTTGAAGAAGCTGCGCACCGTCGAGAGGATGCGGGCCTGGCTGGCCGGATCCAGGCCCCGGTCCCCCATCTCCAGGGCAAAGCCCCGCAGGGTCCGGGGACTGATCTCCCAGGTTTCCCACCGGGCCCGAAGGGCATGGTCCAGCAGTTTGTCCAGATCGCCCTTCTGAGCCCTTGCCGTGTGGGGAGATACCCCTCGGGCCCGCTGCTCAAGTTGAAAGGCCTGGATTCCTTCACCCAGCATCGGCCTGTCCATCCCTGTTACCATGCGGTCAAATCCCCAATCCCTGGAGTCATTGTGGCGCAGCCAATCGAAACGATTGCCCAACTTTTCTATCAGGCCGTGAAGCACAACCTCCCCGATGCCCTTGCGGTCAAGCGCGACGGGGTCTACGTGCCCATCTCCCACACGGAAGTCGTGGCCCGGGTCGAACGGCTCGCGCTGGCCATGACGGCCCGGGGCCTCGTGGCCGGAGACCGGGTGGCGATCCTCTCCGAGAACCGCCCCGAGTGGTTCATCTCCGATTTCACCTGCGCGATCCTGGGCCTGCCGGACGTCACCATCTACGCCACGCTCAACCCCGCGCAGGCGGCCTTCATCCTCCGGGACAGCCAGTCCCGCTGGGTGCTCTGCTCCGACCGGGGCCAGCTGGACAAGGTCCTGGCTCACTGGGACACCCTGCCGGGCCTGGAAGCGGCGGTGCTGTTTGACGGTGAACTGCCGGAGGGCACCGGCCGGAATCTGGTCACCTGGGCCATGCTCATGGCGGAAGGCCTGGCCATGGAAGCCCGGCGTCCCGAGGTGCGCGCCTGGGGCGAGCAGCGGAAAGCCTCGGACCTCCTCACCCTCATCTACACCTCGGGCACCACCGGTGATCCCAAGGGCGCCATGCTCACCCACGGCAACCTGGTCTCCAACGTGCTCACCTCCCTCGAGGCCGTCCACATGAAGGAGGGCCACCGCGCCCTCAGCTTCCTGCCGCTCACCCACATCTTCGAGCGCATGGCCGGCCAGTTCCTCATGGTGCAGATCGGCGCCTCCATCTACCACGCCGAGAGCGTGCTCACCGTCGCCGCGGACCTCATGGAAGTGCAGCCCACGGTCATCGCCTCGGTGCCGCGCATCTACGAGAAGATCTTCGGCCGCATCTATGAGGGCGTGGCCTCGGCCAGCGCCGTGAAGCGTCTGATCTTCCACTGGTCCATGGAAGCCGGCCGCAGTGTGGTGGGGGACCTCTACACGGGCCGGAAGCCCAGCGGCTGGAACGGCTTCCGCTACGGCATCGCCCGGAAGCTGGTCTTCGACAAGATCTCGGCCCGCCTCGGCGGCCGCTTCGAGCTGGCCGTCAGCGGGGGCGCGCCCCTGGGGCCCCGGATCATGGAGTTCTTCTGGATCGTCGGCCTGCCCATCCTCGAAGGCTACGGCCTCACGGAGACCAGCCCGGTCATCACCATCAACCGCTTCGGAGAGGTCGTACCGGGCTGTGTGGGGCGCCCCCTCTACAAGGACTGCGAGGGTCGGCCCTTCGTGAAGATCGCCGAGGATGGCGAGATCCTCTGCCAG